>CAYQRA010000357.1:0-1066 GCA_964419315.1 uncultured Saprospiraceae bacterium
GATCAGGTAAGTAAAGCTTATCAGGACATGCCTGGCGCAGAAGAATTTATCGTGCTCGATAATTTCCGAGAAAATGCACCGGTATTTAAAAATAGTGAAATCGTTTTACACGATATCGGAGATGGGGTATTATGCCTCGAGTTTGTAAGTAAAGCCAATTCCATTGGAGAAGGGGTATTGCGCGGAATGAATGAAGCCATTCAGATTGCGGAAAAAGGAGATTGGAAAGCTTTGGTAATTGGAAATAATGCCCAGCATTTTTCTGTCGGTGCCAATTTGATGATGATGGGAATGCTTGCTTTCCAACAGGAATTTGAGGAACTCAATGTGGCCATTAACCTTTTCCAACAAACCACCATGCGTTGCCGATATTCTAGTATACCAGTAGTCGCTGCTACCCAAGGTTATGTCTTTGGTGGTGGATGCGAAACAGTGATGCATTGTGATGCTGCCGTTTGTGCTGCAGAATCTTACATCGGTTTGGTAGAAGCAGGAGTTGGATTGATTCCTGGTGGTGGTGGAACCAAAGAATTTGCCTTGCGCTTATCTGATTCCTTCGATGTAGGAGATGTAAAAATTCCTAAGTTGATCGAACGATTTAGAACGATTGCCATGGCCAGTGTTGGAACTTCTGCTTATGAAGCTTTTAACTTGGGTTACTTAGATCCTAAAAGAGATTCTGTTTCGGTAAACGTCCATAGAAATATTGGCGAAGCGAAAAAGAAAGCTTTAGAATTATCTCATAGTTATACTCAACCTATTGAACGCGACGACATCTTAGTATTGGGTCGAGGTGGACTAGGTGCTTTGTATGCGGCAGCTAATGAATTGATGTTGGGTCGTTATGCTTCTGAGCATGATATCAAGATTGCTAAAAAAGTAGCTTACGTACTTTGCGGAGGTGACCTTACAGGAGAGCAAAGAGTTTCTGAGCAATACTTGCTCGATGTAGAACGCGAAGCTTTCTTGAGCCTCCTTGGAGAAAAGAAAACATTGGAACGCATCCAACACATGTTGCAAACCAATAAGCCATTGAGAAATTAAGACGTGTTTTGATGGAAATAAA
>CAYQRA010000357.1:1166-7130 GCA_964419315.1 uncultured Saprospiraceae bacterium
AAACTCAATTATTAATTAAAAATCAAGGAGAAAGGTTTTCAAATTTTTCTCCTCCAAATAAAAAGTAAAATATCATGGAAGCATATATTGTAAAAGCTTATCGTAGCGCAGTTGGAAAAGCCAAAAAAGGGGGATTTAAAAATTACCGTTCAGATGATTTGGCGGTAGACGTTATCAATCACTTGATGGCCAATACCCCAGAATTAGAAAACGGACTCATCGACGATGTGATCGTTGGCTGCGCCAACCCTGAGGGAGAACAAGGCTTACAAATTGCTCGACAAATTTCTGTCCGAGCATTAGGAAAAGAAGTTCCGGGAATGACTGTGAATCGCTATTGCGCTTCTGGCCTCGAAACCATTTCTATTGCAGTGGCAAAAGTAAAAGCTGGGATGGGACATTGTTATATTGCTGGTGGAACGGAGAGCATGAGTATGCTCCCAATGACGGGCTATAAACTTTCGCCAAGTTACTCTACAGCAAGTACGACTCCTGACTACCTCGTAGGAATGGGAACTACTGCAGAAGCGGTTTCTAGAAAATATGAAGTCACTAGAGAACAAGCAGATGAGTTTTCTTTTAACTCTCATGTGAAAGCTGCGAAAGCAATTGACGATGGAAAATTTGTAGATGAAATCGTACCCGTTACGGTAAAAGAAGTTTTTGTAAAAGACAATAAACGTCAGGAGAAAGAGCATACCGTAGCGATGGATGAAGGAGTAAGACGGTCTACTACTGTTGAAGGCTTGTCTAAGCTACGCGCAGTGTTCGCCAATGGCGGAGTCGTAACCGCAGGTAACTCTTCTCAAACATCAGATGGTGCTTCTTTTGTACTCGTGATGAGTGGCGAGATGGTGAAACAATTGGGACTCACGCCTATTGCTCGTTTGGCGGCTTGTTCGGTAGCAGGTGTAGAACCGCTCTACATGGGTATTGGCCCTTGTGCGGCGATTCCAAAAGCATTGGCACAAGCAGGATTAAAACTCAATGACATTGACCAGATCGAATTGAATGAAGCTTTTGCGGTACAATCACTAGCAGTAATCAAAGAAGCGGGATTGAATCCTGACATTGTAAATGTCAATGGCGGAGCGATTGCTTTGGGACATCCGCTAGGATGTACGGGAGCGAAATTGTCTACGCAATTGTTTAATGAGATGCGCCGTAGAAACCAGAAGTACGGAATGGTGACTGCCTGTGTGGGTGGTGGCCAGGGTATTGCTGGGATTTATGAGTTGTTGAATTAATAAGTCCGATGTCTTTTTGCCTTTGGGCAAATCGGAAATAAAAACGCCCCGGAATTCTTGTTGAATTTCGGGGCGTTTTTTGTCGGATCTATTTTTGCGTTTGGTTAAAGATAAATCAAATAGCAAGTCTCAAATTATCTCGTCAATTATTCTTCAAACCGAGTATCAATCTTTAATACTCTAAAATCAAAAGGAGCAGGTGGATTTAAAAAGCCTTGAACTCGCCAAGTTCCATCTTCTTGCTTTTCTCCTTGCAAGCAACCTGATTCCACTGCTCTATATTTGAATAAATGACCACCAAACCAAAAATAGTAGTAATGTACTTTTAAACTTGCTAATTCATTATCCTCTACAGAAAAACTACTTTGAGATTCTTCTAGTTCAAATATTAAATGTTCACTTTTCTCGTCATCTATAATCACCGAATCACCTTCTGTATAATTGACCATTTTAAAAACTTGTTTATTTCCACTAGCATAGCCTCGATACTCACTTGTATCCACGATTGATTCTGGCCAAATCTTAAAATCGCACATCCAATTATCAATGCAATTACTGGTTATCACCTCTGTTTCATTTTTATCCAGACAGGTAAATTCACAGAGTTCGCAAGTAGGAAGAATTTCTTCTTCAATAATTATAACTTCTTCTCTGTTACAACTTTGAAATAAGATGAATACTAGGAAGCACATAAACATTGATTTTTTCATACTTTATATTTTGAAGTTGTTTAAAAACTACTTGCTTGCTTGCTTGCAAAAGGGTCTTTTTTCCTACCGGATAAACGTATAACCCCTTAGCCCTAAAGTTAAGAATACCACTTTTTCATCATTCTATTTTCCAACAGGAGTACTTTATAAATACTACTGTTCGCCAATAAAATAAACCACCTTGTATTTTGAATTAAGAACGGGATGAGCAAAAGAATAACAAATCCTAAAAAACTAGAAATTGTTTCTTAATTTATTTAAAGATAGTCAATTGTTAGAACTTTTGAAAGTCCATTCGTTTTATTTTAGAACCAACGCGTTAAAACTAACGGGACAGCAACTACCTTTCCAGCGTTTGTCCTAATTTTATTAGGAAGTTAGTGAGGAACTAACTCCCTAATAAAATAGGTACTCTAATAATCCGGCAAATGAGGCGCAAAAAATCATCAAAATTAAAGTTAGAAATCATCCAATCGACTTCCAAGATAAATCGAACCTCCTAAAAAAATAGCTTAATTTTCGACTAAAATTATTCCGAAAATTGAACATTATAATTTCCGACCCAAATCCCCCCTCACTCCCACTCTCACTCCTCCCAAATATCTTCGGGTATCGAAAAAATTATCCAGCTTAATGATATTCGCTTTTCCTTCTGGTTCTACAAAGACCGTTAAAAAATTGGTAAGCCTTACATCCATTCCAAAAGCTAAAACCCAGGATACATTTATTTTATTGAATTCAGTTCTTATTGGATTTGGATTTGGATTGAAGTTAGAAGAAGCTCTGGAAGCTAGGTACTCTATTTCTGGTTGGATACCCGTACGGCAATACCAGCGAAACCTCTTTTTTTGGATAAATAGTTTAGTCGTAAGTGGTATCCCTATCGTAAAATATTCCACCTCTCTTCCTGGAGATTCAGTAATAGGTGCAAAGCC
The DNA here is from genome assembly GCA_964419315.1 of uncultured Saprospiraceae bacterium. Lineage (GTDB taxonomy): Bacteria > Bacteroidota > Bacteroidia > Chitinophagales > Saprospiraceae > CALLVY01. The sequence continues at coordinate 4,059 of CAYQRA010000357.1, forward strand.
ATTCCCTACTTGATCTCTCAATTGATTGCTACTAAACAAGGCATCTTTTTCGCGAACCTTTTGAAAAACAAGGCCAACATTGATGGCCCATTTTTTCGCAATGTCTTTTTCAAAACCTAGTCCAATACTATAGGAATAGGCCGGAAGGAGATCATCATTTTGCAAAAAATCAGAAAATAGGTAATCCGAATATTGCGGAGTATAATAAACTTCTAAACCCCAAGTTTTATGGCCATCCTGTGCGCTTAGAGAAAAGCTACTAAGCAATAAAAAAAGCATCGCTTTGATTTTGAAACATACCTCTGATTCGGTCGAGCGTTTGATTTTTTCTACCGAGAGCCTTTTGTTTGAAGTTAGAACAGACCTGAAATTTTTCATTTTTATATTTTTTTTTAAAATTTACAGTGCTAAAAGAAGGGAATTATTTTATTTATAATAGCGAGCTTGTTTGACATAGATTTTTCGCTCACTCACTTGAGAGTCTACTTTAAATTCAATATCTAAGGCAAAATTTTCTAAGGGACAATTGCAATTATGAGGGACATTATAGTAGAAATATTCTTTGAGTGCTTTGCAGTATTTCCCCAATTCAAATAACTCCTCATCGGTCATCACCGGTGCCCCCTCCAGCTCGGGGATGTTAGAAAAAGTGAGATACTCAATCATAAAATCTTGATTGGGGTCGACCGACCAAGCGAGTAACATAATCTGATCATTGAGTATGCCTGGCTCTGGAAATACAATACTGTATTCTTTGTATTGTACATTGATGATGTACCCCGGATTATCGTTATACAAATTTTTGGTCACCACTACCCCATTTGCATCTTCGTCGGGAAAAGACCGGTGTACCAAAATCCCCATCGCACAAGAAGTGTGGACGATTTTATAATACGCTCTTTCTTCAAAAGCTCGCCAGTTCCACAAGCTCGCCCAAACCTTTTTAATGGCTCTTTCAATGGTTTTTTTAGAATTATTTTTCTTGGCAGAATAAGAACTATACAAGCCCGCTCCAGAAAAAGATTCCAAATCTTCCGCATTGGTAGACGAGCGAAAACGAAAGGAGGGATAATCTTTAAAATCTTTTATTTTATCCTGTACCAATTCAAGTAACACAGGGTCTATAGGATGGTCCTTTATCTTATCTTGCAAGTCTTCTAATTTGGCTTTTCGGATTGCAGGATTTTGCATAAAATCTGCGTCTTGCAATAGCTGATTGATGTATTGATCGAGGCCCGATGTTTTTAGGTGTTGGTCATAATAATAAAATGGAATGGCGAAGGAAGATTCTGGTGTTGGGATAGGAATACCCGTTTGTGCAACATTCAGCATCTCGGCAAAATTAGTGGCTTTGCCTCCAATCTTATCCAAGAAGGTATAGTCTGCCATTTCCAAATCAATCAAACCCTGCACGCTTACATCTTTGGGTAAATCAATGATTTCCTGCGGTTCTTTTTCGGCCCAAAAGGCTTCCGCCTCTGCGAGTGTTGCGGTTCTGATGGCAAAGGAATCAGCAGATACTTTAAGGTAAACCAATTGGTCCAGTAGGTCTTCTAAAAGTTCGTTTTCCCAAGCATCCCGCAAAGCCATATTGGGCGTCCCACGATTATGACTTAAAACATTGATGTGGCTCAAAGGCGTTTGAAACTCGGTAGTGATGATTCCCCCGACTACCGATACATCATTGGGCACACCATTGAGCATCAAGATATCATGGCGCCCCAGATAAGACTCCTCCAAATCGGCTAAGTCTACCTTCTTCAAATAGCCATAATTTTCTGTAAGGTTCAAAGCCTGATAATTTTGTCCAGCATACAATTCGGCAGTACTGATTTGCGGCACTTCACAAAGATTAAATTCAGGACGATTGCTATACAAAAAAAGTTTTCCTTCCAAATAAGAAGTGGCTACTACTTTGTCGTATAAGTCCTTGATTTTTTCACAAGACATCTCATTGGCAGAAACCAAATAGAGCACATAAATATCCAAGTTTTTATAATAATTGAGATTGGCCGGATAAAGATAGCGATGCTCATTTTCGAGATATTGGGTTTGGTTGAAAACATTATTTCCTTGATTGAATCCCAGATGGATTTGTGCAAAGTTGAAATGATATTTATAGCGCTTAGAATTCATATAATACATCAAATCATCGTCGATATTGGAAATGATTTTTACAGAGATGGCTTCCCCCTGATTGGTTCTCGACGGCGTCGTACTAATCAAATCAAAAGCAATAGGATCGATCAATTCATTGAAGTAATGGAGTTCTTCATTTTCTTTTTTGAGGAGACTAATATCGATCAGGGTATCCCTGCCAGATAAGGGAATCATCCTTGGATAATAACCGGCCTTACTCAACCGCAAGGTGTCCGCTTTCAGCGGTACCGAAGAATAATGCCAGACCGCTCCTTTATCCGCAATGGAAGTTCTCTGACCATTAGAAAAAGCTTTAAAACTTTGCCTTTCCTCACGAGTACTGACACGCAAAATATAAATCCCCATAGGAAAGGCAGGAAACAAATAACTGCCACTTGTTCCCATATTATCCGCTTTAGAAATTAGGCGACCATCCATCGCAAATATTTCCAAGGAGACCTGATTAGTCCCTTCCCAAATCATGGAGTTATTGAAAAAATGATAGGTATTAATGGCTTGAGGAATACTGTCTTTTTCGGTATTTCGCAGGATAAAATCTCCAAAATAATTAGACTGTACTTGTTGGTCGCTGTGTAATAATTCTACTTGGACATCGGAGAGGGCAATTCTGGTAGAGACATCTCGGACATGTCCATTATAAATAGCCTGTCCTGGCAAGAAGACTGGAAGGAGCAATAATAACAAGCTTGTAAAAAGGAGGTTTTGCATATTTTTTCCGTTGTTCTATGGCTAAGACGCGGAAATCATAAGCAAGGGTTGGTAGGTACTACCTATAAAATTGAAGGCATAGGGCCTATTTTGATTTTAACAAACAAACTACTGGATAGAAGCGATTAGGTGGGTGGGGAATATTGAATACTCAATAAGGGAATATTCAATATTCAATTGGACTAAACAGGTGTGGAATTAGGG
>CAYQRA010000358.1:0-7121 GCA_964419315.1 uncultured Saprospiraceae bacterium
CGGCAAACTCCTTGGACATTTCTGCAGCAAATTCTTCCATCTTATTTTCTGAAAAAACAAGGGCTTTTCCTGTTTCACAAAAAGCATGTACGGCGGCCAGTGGAAAGCAATATTCCGCTCCGGCCTCTGGCTGAGGAACATTCTTCAAACCTCTTAATTGCCCAACCAAACTTTGGTATTCTGCGTTGTCATGCAGCATTATTTCGTAAGCAGCTACACTAGGATAGACATAGATTCGACTAGCTACTGGTGGAGAAAAAATATCTTCAACGATTACATCGGTGAGTTGCTTCATAGAGCGGTGGATATAATCAGCCTGATTTGCCTCTTGAGGATAGTTGGAATTGGTGGGTTCACAAGCAACAAACAAAATGCAACAGCAGGCAATCATTCCAAGTTTTGCCATTAGATTTTTCATAGAGGGTGGTTTTCTAAGTAAGAACTAAATTGAACAAACAAGCGGCTAACCGGAATCAGACCAGTCAGCCGCTTATTCTATACGAAAAAATGAGTTTGAAGTTGCTTTTGGACCAAGTACAAAATGTACTAAACCTCTGCCAAGTAAGCGCTTACCTGCTTCACTACATTTTCGGCAGTAAAACCAAACTTCTCATCCAATACCGTATATGGAGCAGAATAACCAAAGTGATCCAAGCCCCAAACTTTACCATTGGGTCCGACCAAACCTCGCATCGCTACGGGTAGTCCAGCCGTCAAACCAAAGGTGGGTACCTCTACTGGCAAGGTCGCTTGCTGGTATTCCTTACTTTGCGTTCGGAATAAACCTTCGCTAGGAGCAGAAACAATTCTTACCTTGAGCTTATGCTCCGCAGACAAAAGCGCCTCTCCAGCGACTAAGGTCGCTACTTCCGAACCATTGGCCACTAAGATCACATCCGGTTGACCTTCACAATCTTTTACAATATAAGCGCCCTTAGTAGCTCCTTTGGCAGCTTCGGCACGGCTTCCACTAGCCGGCAAATCTTTGATGCCTTGACGCGAAAGAATCAAACCACTTGGTCCGTTTTTATTTTCCAAAGCCAACTTCCAGCAAACGGTGGTCTCTTGTGCATCAGCAGGTCGAAGAGCTAAGAAACTATTGTGACCAGAATGATTTTTCAATTGCTCCAATAAGCGAATTTGTGCTTCTTGCTCAATCGGTTGATGCGTTGGTCCATCCTCTCCTACTCGGAATGCATCGTGCGTCCAGATAAAGATCACAGGAGTTTCCATGAGGGCACAAACTCGGATGGCAGGTTTCATATAATCGGAGAAAGCGAAGAAGGTCGCACAGGCAGGAATTACCCCTCCGTGTAAAGCCATTCCAATGGACAAAGCAGCCATCGTCAACTCGCTAACACCAGCTTGCAAAAATGCCCCTGAAAAATCTTGGTATTTAAATTCCGTAGTTTTATTTAGGAAAGCATTGGTTTTGTCACTATTGGATAAATCAGCAGAAGCGACGATCATATTTTCTACTCGATCTGCTAAAACAGCCAGTACCGCAGCAGAAGCATCGCGACTCGCTGGATTTTCTTTTTGAGGAATATCATCCCAAGGAATATCTGGTAGATTGCCGGATAGGAAATGTTTTAATTTTGCAGCTTGCTCGGGATAATTACTTTCCCATTTAGCAAAATTTGTTTTGCGATCCGCAGCGGCCGATTCTTTTTGTTTCAATAGTTTATCGTAGTGTTCTTTTACTTCCGGGAAAATGACAAAGGGCTCATCCGGGTTTCCGCCGAGATTTTCAATCGTTTTTTCAAAAGAAGCATTAGATTTACCAAGTGGCTTTCCGTGCAATTCTACCTCGCCTTCGAAAGCAGAACCATCTTCTTTCACCACTCCTTTCCCCATCACTGCTTTTCCAATAATCAAGGTTGGCTTACTGGTTTCGGCATTACCGGCTTTGATGGCATTGCGGATGGCATCATGGTCATTGCCATCGATGGTCATCACTTGCCAACCCCAAGCTTCGTATTTCTTGGCAGTATCTTCATTGGTTACGGCATCTACTACCGTAGACAACTGGATATCATTGGCATCGTAAAACATCACGACGTTCCCTAAGCCCAAGTAACCAGCAATTCGAGCAGCACCTTGAGAGATTTCTTCTTGCACTCCACCATCAGAAATATAGAGGTAGGTTTTGTGAGCTACTTCCTCTCCAAAGCGAGCAGCCAGAAAGCGCTCTGCTATTGCTGCTCCGATTCCAAAAGTATGTCCCAATCCTAATGGGCCGGAAGTATTTTCGATTCCTCTATCCATATCCACTTCTGGGTGACCGGGGGTCGGACTGCCCCATTGGCGAAAAGCTTTAATCTCATCCATTGAATAATTACCCAATAGCGTTTGTACAGAATAAAGCATTGCGGACATATGTCCTGGATCTAGGAAAAAACGATCTCTAAATGCCCAATTCATATCCGTTGGGTCATAATTCATAAACTCTGAGTAGAGGATATGGATAAAATCTGCTCCGCCCATTGCGCCACCTGGATGCCCAGATTTAGCTTTTTCTACCATCGCGGCAGCAAGGATTCGGATATTGTCAGCACATAAATCAGAAATAGAAGTTTGAGCGGAACTCGTTGAAGTGGTCTCCATTGAAAAGAATTATTGATTAAGGTGAAGGTTTTATACTGCGTAAGCTTGTCTTTGGTAAAATTAGTACAAAGTTTATTAAATGAATAAGAAATGTCGGAATAATGAATAGGATTTTAATGGATTGATCGGAAAGGGCTTCAAATCTTTTGAAGTGGGCTACAAGATTGCTAGAATCTCGGCAGGCGATTTTCAGTTTCTTTAGAGGGATGAGTCATGGCTATTGCTAAAATAGTGGGTAGGAAATTATCTGATGAGGTGTACATCGCCAGCCAACTGTCCTTGCTTTCCATTTCCGTAGATCAATTCTACGACATAGACGAATACGCCGGGGTTAAAAGGTTCTCCCAAAAAGTTACCATCCCAACCATCTTTGGCTGGATCAAAATTATGTTTTTCATACACAAATTCTCCCCAGCGGTCAAAAATCTTTAGGGAAAGAAATTCTCCTTGAAACTCAGGATGCGGATAGATGGTAAAGAGATCATTGGCGCCATCTTCGTTGGGTGAAAAGGCATTGGGAATATAGAAAGGACAATCATTCTGACCGACTCTAAGTAGCGTATCTACCGTACAACCCAATTCATCGGACAATTGGATGAGGTAATCTCCGAAAGTTAGATTTTCAAAATCGTAGAAGGGCTGAAATAGTTCATTATTAATCGATGCGCGAATTCTGCCCGTACCTCCACTTGGCTCTACAGAAAGTATTCCATTGGATTCACCACAATCGGTAGCGACTCGCGAAACATTCTCAATTCTCAAAGCAGGTGTTCCTGCTAAGTCGACCTCCTCTTTGTCACTACATCCTTCCTCATCAAATACTTCCACCACATAAAGACCTTCCGCAAGATTGATAAATTCGGGATTCGTCTGCACCGCAAAACCATTGACCTGATAGCTCAGTACTCCAGTACCACCACTTGCCAAAATACTCAGTGCCCCATTGAGTTCTTCGCAAGAAGAAGGGTTTGAGTCAATGGATTCAATCCGCACCGAGTCACTGGGATCTATGATAATATCTTCACTTGCGGTACAGGCAAATTCATCTTGGATCGTAAGGGTGTAAAGTCCGGGGGATAAATTTCCAAAGCTATTTTCAGTTTGAAATTCACCGCCATCAATAGAGAACTCAAAAGTAAATGGGCCTATGGGGAAGATTTCTACGGAACCGTTATTTTCTCCACAAGTAGTTGGATTGACGGTGGTATTTAAAGATAGAGGAACATTGGGTTCAATGTTTACATCGGTACTTGTAATACAGCCCAGTGCATCTTGAATATATATGGTATAAAATCCTTCATCTAGATTTTCAAACGTAGGATTGACTTGATAATTGAGTCCATCAATAGAATATTCATAAGGAGGAGTACCTCCTAGTCCAGAGGCTTCGATACTAGCATCACTACCATTACAGGAGATTGGAGTGGAGTTTAAAATTAAGAGGGGGAAGGTACTCGTAATTTCTATCTCTTCTTCATAGAAAATACAGCCAACATCATTTCGTACTCTGATGAGGTAAGTTCCGGGAGACAAATTGGTAAACACCGAATCCGTTTGAAAAGCGCCTCCATCAATTGAGAACAAATAATTTCCATTGGTGGCGGCAGCAGAAATAGAGATTACTCCATCACTCGTATTACAAGGAGGATCTACAGCACTAACCTCAACGGCATCTTCTAAAAAGCAACCAATAATATTATCTACTCCATATCCAAAACCTCCCGCCTGCGTCCTAAACCCTTTTAGCCGGACAGAAGAAATACCCTCACAATTATTGGCGATAAATTCCCAGCAAGTAGACTGCCCATCTCCTGTTCCGGGATCTCCGGAGACGATCGTATCAAAGGCAATGATTAAATCATCTAAATCTCTGGCTTCTAAGACAAATTTTTCTCCAAAATCAATATCAATAATACAGCCTTCTATACTAGCTAATGGTTGATCAAAGTTGATAATCAGGCCGGTAGCATCCAAGCCCTGTAGTTCACCATCATCGGTTAAAAAAAACTGCCCGATATCCACTCCATCAGCCGGAGTATCTTCTCCAAAGAAAGAACTAAAACCAGCGACAGGCGAACCGACCTCTGCGAGTATAGGTCGTTCGTCATCTTCTAGAATAAAAGAGACCCCAAATTCAGCAAAAAATTGATCAGAGATTTCAAGTCCTTCAAATGGAACTGCTCCCGGAATATTCTCGAAGTCTATGGTAAAGCAATTCTGTCCATAGGACAAAAAGCTTAATCCAAAAACCCAAAGAAAGATTGCCAAGATTTTAGTTTTCATTTTGAACGGGCGATTTTCAAGGAAAAGAGACAAGTAAGTAATATAGTATAATAGGCAGTCGACTTTTTTACCAAAAAAGAAATCAAAATGTCCTGCTCTCCGAAGATAAGTAAAAAAACGCTCCTTTAAAATAGTAAAATTTGTTTTATCCACTTTTGTCGTAAAAGAAGCAAGATTAAGAAACATTATTTTTTCCGTCAAAAAAAAGAAGAATAGGACTTTAAATAATCTTTAACGTACCTTAAGACAATTAAATAGATAGTATTATTAAACCTTAACTATCCTAAATGTTCCGTCATTATTTCTGCCCTAGAAATTCAAAATCGTGGACTAGCATGATCTCGGTTCCGTATTTTTTTCTATTTTACAAGAAATATTAAACCCTTTGATCGACACTCCTTTTATTAAAAAAAGTCATCGATTAGAAACCCAAAAAAATCGTGAAAATTTGTCCCTCTACCAAAAACGCTCTACTTACTTTAGCACTTTGCTTAGGAGGAACGAGTATACCTTTGATGGCTCAAATTTTTGGTTTTAAAATTCCAGCGAATAAAAAGAAAGTGGAATTGCCTTTTCAGTTTAAGAATGGCTTCATTATCCTAGATCTTGAATTTGATCATAAAGTTCCGATGAAATTTATTTTTGATACTGGGGCAGAGTATACTATTTTGACCAAAAAAGAGATTCCTGAAATTTTGGGATTGGAGTACTCCAAGGAATACCGCATCATGGGCTCTGATATGAAAACGGAATTAACGGCCTACTTGACCCGTGGTGTATCTTTCCGTTATAAAGACTTTGAAGCCTACAAGCAAGATATTTTTATTCTAAAAGAAGACTATTTCCGTTTCGATGAATTTACGGGTCTCAATATTTATGGTATTATTGGTGCCAATTTTTTTCGAAACCTCGTATTAGAAATAAATTATAAAAAGCAGATCATCACCTTTTATCGTCCAGACGAATTTAAGATTCAAAAAAGAAGTGGATTTTCAGCGTTTGATATCTCCGTGTATCGTGGAAAACCTTACTTAAACTGTGAACTAGAAATTCTAGATGGTCAGGTTTTGCCAGTAAAACTCCTAATAGACACTGGTGCCAGCCTTGGTTTATTGCTACATACCGATTCTACAGGGATACTAAAAACACCAAACAATGCAATCGCAGGGCCTATTGGAAATGGCTTAGGTGGCCAACTTAAAGGTTTTCTGGGTAGAATCAATCGGCTTCAGCTTAAGGAATTTCAATTTGATAGTTTTATCACTTCTTTTCAAGAAATCAATGAAACCTTAGATACCAGTCTCCTCAATAATCGAAATGGGCTAATTGGTAATCCGCTTTTGAGTAGATTCCATCTCATTATAGATTATGTTCATCACAAAATGTACCTCAAGTCTATCCCCAAATACAATAAAGGTTTTGAATATGATCGGTCTGGTTTGAATCTGATTGCTGATGGGGCCTTTTTGGAAGATTTTGTGGTACAAAATGTAATGGAAGGCTCTCCGGCAGATTTGGCAGGGGTAAAAAAAGGAGATCGGCTAGTGTCTTTTAATCACTTAGGAGCCAAGTTTTTTAGCTTATCGAGACTCCATGCACTTCTAAGGAAAAAACCCGGCAAGAAAATTCGATTAAAAATCAAGAGAGGAGAAGACAAAATAGTACTTAAATTCCAACTTAAAGACTTGGTTTAGAATGATTTAATCCCCCCCTAAACCCTAAAGCCATTTGAAAAGGAATAGCTTAGCATTAAAATGGCCTACAACTTTGTTTTTTCTTAGAAAAAAGTTACCTTTGCATTCCTAAATTTCAAACTCATAAAATTATTAAAAAATGTTCGCAATCGTAACCATAGCTGGTCAACAATTCAAAGTCGAGGAAGGGCAAGAGCTTTTCGTCCACCAGTTAGAAGCTAAAGCGGGTGATAGCATCTCTCTCGATCAGGTACACCTGGTTGACACAGATGGCAAAATCGCTCTCGGCACGCCGATTCTCGCGTCTGCTAATGTCAAGGCCACCGTGCTTGGACATCAAAAAGGAGACAAGGTCATAGTCTTCAAGAAAAAGAGAAGAAAAGGCTATAGAGTCAAGAATGGCCACCGTCAATCCTTTACAAAACTCAAAATTGACGCTATTTCTGCATAAAGATTAAATCTTTTGTAGGAGATTATTTGAATTTTTTAGTATTTCCCTTATTTTTAACTTGAAAATTAGTTTATAATGGCACATAA
>CAYQRA010000359.1:0-7119 GCA_964419315.1 uncultured Saprospiraceae bacterium
AAGGGCTACCTTCCAGATAGCCCTTACCTTTTTTCAAGAAAAACTTAACTAGAAGTATCCCCATCAAGCGGAGCACTTTTACCTGCCAATAAAGCCGTTAAGCTTTTCCAAAATACAGGATCATCAATTGCATAAAAGATTCCACCACGTCCATTTTGACTACTGGTACATCTTTGCCCTCGATATGCCGAGCCAGGCCTAATGGCTCCTTGCTGATTCATGTCGCCAAAGATAGACCAAGTCTTTTTAGCATTTTGGGATACCCCGATTTTAGCATGATTAAAGCCTGTCCCCATTCCTCCGGTTAGTCCAATCTCTACACCATCCCATACCCCAGTCGTTGCAATTTCTACGGCTCCATGATTACCGAGTCCATTGACCCAGCAACTGATATGGCTATTCTTATCCGTTGATGGAATCTCCGGTCTGGCCCACCAGCTGGCTACTCTTAGCGGGATACCACCAAGTTTGGCCGATACCAATTGCCAAGGTGGAACATGTACATTGGAAGGTTTGGAAATCATTTTGGCACCACTGGAGAGGGTATAGAATACCACTTTCGTACTGTCTACTTTTTTACCCAAGGTCTTAGCTAGAGCTTGAATATCTGCTGGCCCACCATTTTTGAAAATCTGTGGTTTAGAAGTTTTGGTGAGGACACTCGCATTTTGCATACCTTGGAGTACTTCTATGACATCTCTTTTGGTCAATTTGAGTGCAAAGAAATGCTGACTCACTTCGATATCATCATCCTTGATCGTTCCCAATGTATTGCCATCTGTTTTTCTAGGGAAATCTTTACTTCCTGAGCCCGGCCAAGACGGGGTAGAGACTTGTAATACCATTCCTTCCCCCTTGTCATTCCAACACAAACAACCTTTGGAGTGTCCCCAAGGAGAGGATCCGGTAGCAATGGGATCACCGTAGAATTGATCATTCCAAACGACATAATTTAAGTCGCCATTATAAATCTGATCAAAGGTTGCACCAAGTGGATCATCTAGCGAGGTACCAATACAGCCTTTTCCTTTTTGTAATTTAGGATTTTTGCTACTGGCATAAATATACTGCTGGCTATATTTACCATTATAGGATTTCATGGTTCCACCAAAGATCCCCTTCTTACTTCCGTCTCGATCACATTTGGGAAAAGATTTGGCGTTGAATTTAAAAATAAAAACCCAGTCGGCCGGTTTGCCTTTACTGATCATTGGACTAGGTGCGGTGTTTTTTGAAGTTTTTGCCATTAGATGGTGTTTTGAATTGTTAAAAAAATCGTTGTAAAAATTGGTCTATTTATCAAAAGGGAAGAGGGTCAATAGCGAGCTTGACCTATTGGAATTGAGTGGAGTAGAAAAAATGGAATTAAAGTCGAAGAAATACTTAGAAATTTGACTTTACATAGAAAGCCAATTGCAAGAGCGGGTAACTCGTGAAGAGGTAACATGTGTGGTGTTTTTTAGGGTTGGTGTCTGGCAAATAAAAGAAAGAGCTTTTCGATTTTAGTTGTCAAACACGAAAGTTAAATCTACAAAAAAAAATCAGAATTATGTGTCTATTTTGTGGGGAAATAAACAACTTCATAGAAACAATGACTGGATTACTGTTGAAAAAGGCAAATCTAAGAACTTTGTCCCTGTTAAGACACTTCTGTTTTGTAAGGAAGAATATCTTTATATTTTGTTACCTCAAAAATAGGAATTACTTTTAGGACTTATGGAGAATAAAGGCGCAACCGCTATCTTGTTTTTTTCTCGAACGGCCAGTGATGAAGCTGCAGCTAAGACTTTTTACCCCGGATTGGGTATCAAAGGAAATACTGCGATTAGTCATTGTCTCATTCAGGAAGTCAAAGCAATGGCGCAAAGTAGCCAATTGCCTTTATTTACTTCCTTTAGTCCTCAGCAATCAGGAGATTGCTTTGGTGAAAGATTGGCCAATGCAATGGAATTGGTTTTTGCCCAAGGTTTTGAAAAAATCATTGTATTGGGCAATGACTGTCCTTTTGTAAATGTAGAAATGCTTTTGCAAGTAGATCAAGATTTGGAAGAAAAATCGATGATCCTTGGGCCAAATCAAAATGGTGGAATCTACCTCATTGGTTTGCAAAAAGAAGCTTACCAGCGAGACCATTTTCTAGCCTTACCCTGGCAGAAAAAAAATCTACAAACCGCTTTTCAAACTTACGCCAAGCAATTGACCACCGATATTCAATGGCTGGAAAGCCACTTTGATATCAATCATTTTACGGATTTCCAAAAATTGCTCAAAGCGCTACCGCTTTACCATCTCTTGCACCAGCAATTGCTCAATATCATACAATCGTTTAACACGATTTTAATTTTTAGTTTTTCCCCATTTATTCCCAAACTTAAAAAAGCACCTTACCTTTCTCTGCGTGCTCCTCCTTCCCAATTTAACTTGCCATTTGCGGCCTAATACTGCTGTGATGTTATCTCTACCGCTCCACTGCGAGTAGCACCGTCGCAATTTGTATTGCCCTCTTTTTATTTCTTTTATTTAACCATTGAATCGGATGTTTTCCAGATTTAATTTTGCTTGCTACAAGTAGAATTGATGAGGTTTTTTTCGTTAGAAAAAACAGAAGATTCCATCAACTTGCATTAGTTTGAAACAAATATTTCTCTTTTTGCTGTTCTGCTTATCGCTCAACCTAGGAGTTGCCCAGCAAATGACGATCACCGGAACGCTGGTAGATTCTGAAAATCAAGCCCTCATCGGGGCCAGCGTTGTCGAAAAAGGAAGCACCAATGGAGTCACGACCGACCTGAATGGAGCATATAGCTTGACGGTTCGAGAAGAATCGGCGATTCTCATTTTTAGTTTTATTGGCTATGCTAGCCGAGAAGAAAAAATCAATGGCCGGAAAATAATTGACCTCCAACTTTCTCCAGATGTTGCTCTTTTAGAAGAGGTTGTGGTAACGGCTTTAAACTTAGAACGTTCTTCTAAAGTATTGGGCTATGCGGTACAAAAGCTAGATGCCAAATCGGTCTCTGATGTAAAATCTCCTAACTTTGTTGACAACCTAGCTGGAAGGGTCGCCGGAGTAACGGTAAGTCAGGGAGCAACCGGAGTAGGGGCTACTTCAAAAATCACGATCAGGGGAGAAGCTTCTTTTACCAATAATAATCCCCTCTTTGTCGTAGATGGAATTCTTATCAATAATAGTACTAATTTAAATTTCACCAGCGAAGCGGCCGCAGGTTTTCAAGAAGTGGATTTTGGAAATGGCGGAATGGAATTAAATCAAGATGATATTGCTGCGGTGACGGTGCTGAAAGGCCCCGGAGCAGCAGCTTTATATGGCACCCGAGCAGCCAATGGTGTGATCATCGTGAGCACCAAAGATGGCTCCGAAAAGAAAGGCTTAGGCATCAGTTTCAATTCTTCCACCTTTGTGGATCGGCCTTTTCAATTGCCCCAGTTTCAAAATAAATACGGCCAAGGAAATTCTGGAAACTTCGAATTTGTAAATGGCCTTGGAGCGGGAGTGAATGATAATATTACCTATAGTTGGGGGCCGGCACTAGATCAAGGTTTATTGATTCCTCAGTTTGATAGTGAGCTTACTTTAGCAGATGGCCAAGTCGTACGTGGTGGTGATGTAGCGGTACACGGCGGAGCGAGTATCCCCGGAACGCCTTTTACTTCTCAACCAGATAACCTCAAGAATTTTTACGAAACAGGATTGACCGCTATTAATAATATCGCGATCGCTTCTGGATTTAATGGGGGACACTATCGTTTTTCTCTGACGGATTTGCGCAGCAAATCTTTTATCCCCGGAGTAAATCTAAATCGAAAAACAGCCGTCGGTAAATTGGCTTTCCAACCTCACCCAAAATTAAAGATTGCCAGTGCCTTTAATTACATCAATTCTCAAAGTGATAATCGTCCCGCCAATGGATATGGTTCGGAGAACATCAATTACTCCTTGGTGGCCTGGGGGCCTAGGTCATTGAACACCGAGCGCTTAAAAAATTATTGGCAACCGGGATTGGAAAATTTACAACAGTATTCTTTTAATTATACCTTTTTCGACAATCCTTATTTTATCCTTTTGGAAAATAAGAATGCCTTTAACCGCGATCGCTTATTTGGAAATATTTCTGCTTCCTATGAATTTACCAATGCGCTCAGTTTAAATATTTCTAGCGGAATGGATTATTCCAATGAGCAAAGGAGCTTCCAAAGAAATTATAGCACCAATCGATTTAAAACAGGCGCCTATGCAGAGCAAACGGTTTTCTTTAGAGAAATCAATACCAATTTTTTACTGAATTATAAAAGGGAGTTGATGGATTGGGGTTTTGATTTTTCGCTTGGCGGAAATCGCATGGATCAAACCGCAGCTTCTAGCCAGACCGAAGCATTGTCTTTGGCACAACCGGGAATTTTTAATTTTTCTAATGCCGCTTCCCCCTTAAATGTTTTTCAAAACGAAAGCCAAAAGCAAATCAATAGTTTTTATGGATTGGCTAAATTAGCTTATCGGAATATTCTCTTTTTGGATATTACAGGAAGAAATGATTGGTCGAGCGCTCTGGCGACTCCGACTTCTACGGAAAATACTTCCTTCTTTTATCCGTCGGTTTCTGCCAGTTATTTATTGTCCAATACCTTTGACTTGCCAGAGTTGTTTTCTTTTGCGAAACTTCGTGCCAGTTGGGCACAGGTTGGAAATGATACCGCTCCTTATCAGACGACGAGTGCTTTTGTGGCAGGAACTAGTTTTAATGCTCAACCCACTTTTACCGCTCAAGACATCATTGCGAATGCTAATTTGCAGCCAGAGCAAACGACCGCTATCGAATTGGGTGCAGACCTACGTTTCTTGGATGATCGCCTCCGTTTTGATTTTACTTTTTATAATGCTTTAACCGAAAATCAGATTATCTCTTTTCCTGTGCCTATCTCTTCTGGTTTTCAAGAGCGAGTGGTCAATGGTGGTGCGGTGCGTTCCCGAGGTATCGAGATTTTAGCGGGACTTAATGTCATTCGGAAAAAAGATTTTAAATGGAATGCTTTTTTGAATTTTAGCCGAAATGTATCCACGGTGGAAAGTCTGCCAGCAGGTGCCGATAAGATCACCTTAGCCTTTTCAAGAGTTTATGATAATGTCAATCAGACCATTTGGTTTCAGGTAGAAGAAGGAGGGGAGATTGGGGATATGTATGGAACTGGATATCAAAAAAATGAAAATGGAGACTTTATCATTGATGCCAACGGTAAATTTATTGCAGATAATACTTTGCAAAAAATAGGCAATTATAATCCAGATTTCATTCTTGGAGTTAGCAATGAATTGGTGTATAAAAATTGGAACTTGAATTTTCTTTTAGACTGGCGACAAGGTGGCCAACTGGTTTCCAGAACACTATCCCTTGCTGGCGTTGGTGGTCAGTTAATAGAAACCGAAGACCGACCGGAGGAAGGGATTATTGCAGAAGGGGTAGTGAATGTTGGATCTACGGATAATCCCGTTTGGGAAACCAACACTACCGCAGTGACTGCCGAAAGTTATTATCGTCAATTCTATGATCGCAACCATGAAGAAAATAATGTCTACGATGCGTCTTATCTGAAATTGAGACAATTGTCTGTTGGCTATACTTTTGCTTCTGCTAGAGAGACTGGTTTTTTAGGAAATGGTCGACAATTGAATGTCGCACTGATTGGCCGCAATCTTTTTGCGTGGAGTAAAATTCCTCATTTTGATCCTGAACAATTGGCGGTACAAGGCAATCAATTTGTGAGTGGTGTAGAAGATATGTCTTATCCGAGCAGTCGAAGTTTGGGTATAAAACTAGGCTTTGATTTTTAATGGGTTAATGCGGTTTACGGTTTACGGTACACGGTATTCGAAAACCGTAAACTGCATACCGTAAACCCCCAACCGTTCCTAAAAAAAATAAAAATGAAAAATAACTTATATCTATATCTTCTTTTTGCGCTAGCCATTTCATTGGCCTCCTGCGATAAAAATTTTGAAAGCATCAATACCAATCCCAATGCGCCGACCACCGTGCAACCGGGATTATTATTAAGACAAGTGATTTATGATTTTGGAGAAGAAATGTCTTATGAAGGTTTTGTAGCGGGCAACCTTTTGGGACAATATTTCACTATGGTTGATTTTAATCTTTTCGATCGACACAGCTTGTCGGACCCTCAATTGGGCGGTAATCCTTGGCCAGTCATTTACAGCAATCTTCGTGATAATGAAATACTCTTGGATCAAGCTCAAAGCAATCCAAGTCAAAGTGTCTATGAAGGGCCTGCTTTAATTCTCAAGGCTTACATGACTGCTGCGCTGACCGATATTTATGGAGACGTTCCGTATTCAGAAGCTTTGCAAGGGCAAGCAGGAATGATTAGCCCCGTTTATGATTCGCAAGAAGCGATCTATACTGGGGAGAATGGAATTTTAGAGCATTTAGAAAAAGGAATTGCCGCGATTAATAATTACACGGGCACCAGAATTTTAGAAGGGGATATTTTATTTGCGGGTGATCTAGAGGCCTGGCTTCGCTTCGCTCATTCTCTACGAATCAAATACCTGATGCGAATCTCTGATCAAACGGAAGTGGCGACGGCCTTGCAAGCTATTTACGATACGGACCTTTTTATAAAAAGCAATAGGGAAAATGCCGTTTTTGATTTTACCAGTGGACTTCCTAATAGCTTCCGCATGCAGCAGCTCCGCGATGGAGATTTCAATTTATTTATCCTCTCGGCCACGATGGAAGAAGTATTGAAAGATTTGGAAGATCCACGCATGAATGTTTTGTTTCGCCCCTTAGAAAATGATGCCTCTGGAATGGCTTATAAAGGTTTTTTAAATGGCCCCGATGCTTCGCAAACTTCGATTTCAGTAGCAGATTTTTCTTTGACCGGAACGATCTTTAGAGAACGAACGGAAGATTTAGACGCTAATTTTATGACGGCTTGGGAAACGCATTTTCTTTTGGCCGAAGCCGCCGAGAAAGGTTGGATCAATGCCGATGCCCAAATGCATTATGAACAAGGAGTCGCTTTGGCTTTTGAATATTGGCAGACCGAACTTCCCTCCAATTACCTAAGTGGACTAGGTGC
>CAYQRA010000360.1:0-7113 GCA_964419315.1 uncultured Saprospiraceae bacterium
TTTTTGCAAGCAAGCCTGCCATTATTGCAATTTCCATTTTTCTACCTCGCTCCGATACAAAGAAGAAATGGTGGCAGCGATTATTAAAGAAATGGCTTTGCAAAAAGAATATTTACCAACTACAAAACTCGACTCTGTTTATTTTGGTGGTGGAACGCCTAGTTTGCTCAATGAGCAAGACTTGGATTTGATTTTTGCTGCGATTCATCAACAGTATGAATTGTCTGATGATGCAGAGATTACCTTAGAGGCCAATCCTGATGATCTAAATCCGGTAAGACTCCAAGCTTTGGCGAAGTCTCCAATCAATAGATTGAGTATTGGTATCCAATCTTTTTCTGAGGAAGATTTGAGGTTTATGAATCGCGCTCATAATGCGGAGGAAGCTAAGCAATGTATTGATCTTGCGCGGGATGCAGGATTTGAACAATTGACCGTCGATTTGATCTATGGTTCCCCGACGACCAGCGATGCCCAATGGGCAAAAAATTTGGAAACCGTATTTGATTATCAAGTGCAGCATCTATCTTGCTATTGTTTGACGGTAGAGCCCGGAACGGCTCTTGGACATTTTGTAGAAAAGGGCAAAGCTCCTCCGGTAGAGGAAGGCAAAGCTGCTCGGCAATTGGACTACTTGATTCGAGCGAGCAAAGCTGCGGGTTTTATCCATTATGAGATTTCTAATTTTGCACAAGCTGGTCATTTTGCCAAGCACAATAGTGCTTATTGGAAAGGCCGCCCTTACCTTGGCGTCGGACCCTCTGCGCATTCTTTTAATGGCCAAAGCCGTCAGTGGAATATTGCTCACAATGCTAAGTACCTTAAAGCAATTGCGAAGGATCAGCTTCCTTTTGAAATAGAACAACTTTCGCCAGCTCAACGCTATAATGAATATGTGATGACTGGTTTGAGAACGATTTGGGGAGTGAATCTAAAAAAACTGGAAAAAATAGGCTCGCAATTCCTTGCTCATTTTGTGACTGGAGCGGAAGTGTTTTTGGAAAAGCAACAAATGGAAAAAGAAGAGGCGGTTTATCGTTTAAGTACTGCTGGAAAATTTATTGCAGATCATATTGCGATGGAATTGTTTTGGAGTGAAGATTAATCAGCTTCTAAGAGGTGGATGGCACCTTTGATTTTTTCTTATTTCGCCGATTCAATAAGTTTCTGATCCAATTGGGAATGATGATCGCACCAATGATTAGGTAGGCATAATAAGTGAGCAGTCTCCAAATCATAGCAACGAATACCGCTATTCCTTCTTTGGGAATATAATCAACTACAAAACTCCAAAAGAAAGCTTCGGCCAAACCAGAACCGCCAGGAGTTGGACTAAAGGCCATGATAACAAACATGGTTTCTAAGCGTGCATACAAGGCAAATTGATGCCAAAAGTCGAGGGAAGTATTTTCTACAAAAGCAATGATGAGACAGTTGAGCAATATAAAACGACAAGACCAAGCGGTAGCGGTACTTAAGAAGGCACCGATGTGGAAAGACCATTTCTTATTTTTTATTTCCTCGGATGCAGTGATGATATTATCGCTGAGTTCTATTGCGTTTTTTTGATACCGCTTTAACCATTTTATTTTTGTAGCTCCGATGAGCAGTTTTTTAATAGAATTGGGATTGATAAAAAGCCCATAAAAGAAAAGCGTCCCATAAGTCATCATGAGGGAATAAGCAACCAGAAAAGTATATCCGATAGCGTCATTAAAACTGAGACTTGTCATTTCTGGTCGAATAATACTTGGCCCCATAAGGGAAACTAAGATGGGTAAAGTTCCTACAAAAAAAATGGTATCCAAAATGGCTGAGTAAATAACTAGTGTGGTCGTTTTTGCGGTACTTAGTTTTTCTTGCGAAAGCACAAAAAGGGCGACAGCGGAGCCTCCGATACTCGTCGGGGAAACGGCGGAACTAAATTCCCAAATAAAAATCAACTCAATACATTTACTCCAACTGAATACCTTTTCCGAGAGAATTCGCAGACGAAGGGCATAGGCGAAATGACGGATAATGAGGAAAAGTAAGGACAAACCTACCCAAAACGTAACATGACTAGTCCAAGTAATTTCAGCAAAATCTTCTGGATCGAATCTGTTCCAGAGCAGATAAGCTACCACACCAATTCCCAAAATGATAGGAAGGATGATTCTAGAAACCCTTATGGATTTTAGAACCTCTTGTTGTTCCTCAGTAAATTCATCTTTGAGTTTGGAGTTCAAGGATCTGTATGTTATTTTTTGGTTAAAGAGGTTAAATGTGTACCCTTCGAAAAGCTAAAGATACTTAGTCTAAATAGGTTTAGGAGAATAAAGAACAATCTATTTAAGAGGAATCCTATATAAAAATATTGTTAATGCAATTTGTTACCTATAGACAAGCTAAGAGTTGGGTCAAAAGGCATTGAAATATACGTATTTTACTTCATCCTTTTAAAGCAGAAGCGGCCGTCTTCTAAGTCAACTCTGATACAACTTTTAAGTTCTACGGTGCTTTATACGCTGTCAATTTGTCGATTTTTAGTATACGATAAATTAAATATAAATATTTTTTGTTTTGTGTTTTTCCTTTTTAGTCGAGGCATTCCTTCATTTATAGTGCTCTGACAAATCCTGCCATTGATCAAAGATCTGCAGAATAGGAGAATTAGATTTTGAAAAATTAAAGAAAGAAGGAAAAATTAGAAATTCCTTACCTTGTAGTACTAAACTATAACTGATGGAAGAAAGATTAAAGAAGTGGCGTTTGATCCTAGGAAAAAAAGCCGATCCAACCGGGGAACATGGTTTGGAAGGAGCTGCGCAGGGGATGGATGAGGTCTTGGAAGCCCTTTACGATACGGAGCGACAAGGAGGTTTGGGGAGTTCTTCCCCAAGTGTCAATCGTTGGTTGGGGAATATTCGTCAATACTTCCCAACATCGGTGGTACAAGTGATGCAAAAGGATGCGATGGATCGCTTGGGTTTGGAGCAGATGCTGCTAGAGCCAGAATTATTGCAGTCGGTAGAACCAGATGTAAATTTGGTCGCCACCTTATTGACGCTCAATAAAGTTATGCCCGCCAAAACGCGGAATACCGCTCGAGAAGTGGTGGCTAAGGTGGTCAAAGAATTGGAGAAGAAATTACGGAATCCGATGCGGCAAGCCATTGAAGGCAGTATCAGTCGATCGGTAAGGAATCGCCGGCCGCGATTTAAAGAAATTGATTGGAATCGAACGATTCGCTTGAACCTCAAACATTACCAAGAAGAACATAAAACCATTATTCCCGAGCGACTGGTAGGGCATGGCCGAAAAGGTCAGGCTTTGCGCAATGTCATTTTATTGATTGACCAAAGTGGTTCGATGGCTACGTCGATGGTCTATGCTGGGGTCTTGGGAGCGGTGATGGCTTCTCTTAAGTCTATCAAAACCCAATTGGTTGTTTTTGACACTTCCGTAGTTGACCTAAGTGATCAGTTGAGTGATCCGGTGGAATTACTTTTTGCCACCCAGTTGGGAGGCGGTACAGATATCAATAAGGCAGTGGCTTATACCGAGACCCTAATTACCAATCCAGCCGATACGATTTTGGTTTTGATCAGTGATTTGTATGAAGGAGGTAATGAATCGGAAATGATCAAACGGGTAGCGGGTATCAAGGCTTCTGGTGTTCAATTTATCACCCTACTTGCCCTAAGTGATCAGGGAGCACCGATGTATGACAAATCGGTTTCTGCAAAGTTTGCAGCATTGGATATACCTGCCTTTGCTTGTAGTCCAAATTTGTTTCCTGATTTGATGGCTTCGGCGATTAAGAAAGAATCTTTGGGGCAGTGGATGGCTCGCCACGGTGTGGTAGCGAAGTAGGTATTTTCTTTTTTAGGGTTAAGGTCCAACTCATTGGAATTCGCTTTCTTCCTAGCCAAGTTTCTCGCTCCGAATCTTAGACTAAAACGGCCTTCGTCAAATTGGTTTTATCAATGAATCCTCGCCAAATTTTTAGAAATATTGGGGAACGTATCACACCTATTCAATTACTAGAAAAACCTACCGCTTCACAACAAAGGTCATAGCCGGGATAGGCTTGCATCCGGTATTCTCTGGTCTGGCCATCAAAAGTGGCTTCCCAACCTTCCTTTTTGGAGAGACAAGACATCCAGTGGATGATATCCGCGTGTTCGATAGCAAAGCCTTTTTGCTGGAGGTAGTTTTTGACTTCCAAAGTCGTCACTACTTTATTGAGGTTCAATAAAGTGAGTGCGGCATAACGGATGGTTTTGAGGTTTGGAAGTTTTGAAAGTGGATAGTGTTTAGACATAAGATATGAGGAGCAATTGCTTTGAGTTAATGGAGCTTCGCGAATCGGCTAAAAGTTGGGGCCGAATCCTTAGATATCTCCATTTCCTCGGCCCCATCACACACTTTAACAGCACAAAACGAATATCTTTAAGTTTTTTGTTTAAATTATATCACAATATAAGTGATAAAAATGATATAATGCAATTTTTTGATTACATTTTTAAAAAAGATTCTTATTTTGCTTACATTGAGTCGGTGAAGCTTGATTTTGCTGGTTTGAGTGCTTATTGGAATTATAGAGGGGGCTAGTGTGTTTAGCATTGGGAGGATAGAATGGAGGAAATAGAAAACTAGAGCACCAGCGCAAAATGCAATGGCTTTTTGAAAAAAACATAAAAATATGAAGCGATTAATATATGCAGATTTTGATGAGGAAGGGATTTATGTTTATCAAGCTTTTAAACCCAAAATCGTTAAGGTGGCTGTGGAATTGGGGACCTTTGGAAAAGGCTTTGGGTTGGATCGAATTACTTGGATTAAACCTTCCTTCTGTTGGTTGCTGAGGCGATCCAATTATGGGACCAAGAATCGAATGCAAGCGATTGCTAAAATTAAATTATCACATCAGGCTTTTAGGGAGATTCTCAATCAATCGGTGGAGACTCATTGGAATAAAGACGTATTTTTGGAAGAAGATGATTGGTCTAAAAAATTGCATAACTCAGATGTTATTCATCAGTGGGATCCAGAAAGGGATTTAGTGGGGAAGCGTTTAGATCGCCAAGCAATACAGATTGGGATTCGAGGAGCAGTGATCAAGAAGTATGTTTCCGATTATATCATTGGGGTAGAAGATGTTTCTGATTTGGCACATGAAATTGGACGGATTACCAAATCTAGAGGAACTAATTTTCCACAAATTCCCATGGAAAAGGAATATGTAATATCGGAAAGTTTGTTTGAAAAATTGGGTTGCGAAAGAGAAGGATAAGTTTGCTTTTCTTTAGTCCCTGCTCTACTTATTTTTATGTTAAAATCACAACGAATTTCTAGAGAAAAATGAAAATACAAATATGCTCTGACTTACATCTCGAATTTGCCAATAATAGAGACTGGTTGAAAAATAATCCTTTGCTTCCCAAGGGGGATATTTTGATCATCGCAGGCGATACCTATCACTTAGAAAAAGATTTTAGTAAATTAGATTTTATAGCGCAAGTCTCCGAGGAATTTAAAGGCGTTTATCTCATTCCTGGAAATCATGAATATTATGGAGGCTTTGATATTTCTACGGCACTAGAACCCACTCACCGGGAAATAAAAGAAAACGTTTTTCTACTAAATAACCATCGCCTTGAATTAGATAATATCCAATTGATTTTTTCAACCATGTGGTCAAAGATTCAACGAAATTTTTTGGCGGTACAAAGAGGAATGATGGATTTTCGGAAAATCAAGTTTGGGAATGAAAAATTTAACATTAATCACTTTAATGAAATCCACGAAAAAGCTTTTGAATTTCTATCCGGCGCAGTAAAGCAAGGAGGAAAGAAAATTGTAGTTACACATCATTTGCCAAGTAGCCAATGCAATGTTCCTGAATTTAAAGGGAGTTTATTGAATGATGCTTTTTGTGTAGAGCAAAGTGATTTTATTTTAAATCACGATATTGATTTTTGGATTTACGGACATAGTCATAGAAATTTGCCAGACTTCAAAATTGGAGGTACTACGATGGTGACCAATCAATTTGGCTATGTCGCTTGGAATGAACACCGATATTTTGATTATGAAAAGGTCATTGAAATCGAATGATCTGCATGCTATTGGACTTGGCTATCTTGCGCAAGTCGTCTTTTAGAATATGAAAACATCAAAGAATAAACTATGGAACCGTTTTTAATAATTGTAATCGGCTTATTTTTACTAGTCTTTCTGCAAATGCTTTTCTTTGTTTCAAGATATATAAAATGTCCGCCGGATAAAATGATTGTGATCTTCGGAAGAATATCAGAAGATCCGAATCAAAAATATTTGATTAAAACCTCTGGAGCCGTTTTTGTTTGGCCAGTAATACAGGATTATGTGTTGATGGATATGAGTCCCCAAAAGATGGCAATAAGTGCACCATTCCAATTAAGCAATAACGAAGATCTTACGATTCAAATAAATTTGGTAACTAGTATTTCAAAGGATGAAAATGTTGCAAAGAAAGCGGTTGATTTATTCTATGGAAAAAAGGAAACGGAAATTCTGGCATTGGTAGAAGCTAGGTTGAAAAATAAAATTGAAAAGGTAATGTATAAGAAATCGAAAAAGGAGCTCGAAGAACAAGGGCAGGGAGTGAAAATGGAATTGGAAAAAACAATTACCGACGAATTATTAGTACTTGGTATGGAGTTGATCACCATGCAAGATGTCGAATTTAAATAAAAACACAAACCATGAAAAAACCCAAAGACCACGACGAACGAATAGCAAAAATGATTTTTGCTTCGGTGTATCCCCACTATGTGACTAAGATTGAAAAAAAAGGAAGAACAAAAGAAGAGTTGCATCAAGTCATTGAGTGCTTGACTTCTTATGATGAAAAAAAGCAGCAAGAACTTATTGATGAAAGGGTGACCTTTGAAGTGTTTTTTAAAAACGCGACGATCAATCCCAATGCGAATCTTATTAAGGGCGTAATCTGTGGGTATCGGATTGAGGAAATAGACAATCAACTAACTCGGGAGGTCAGGTATTTGGATAAGCTGGTGGATGAGTTGGCTAGAGGGCGTAAGATGGAGAAAATTTTGCGAGCTGGATAACTTAATATTGCTGATT
>CAYQRA010000361.1:0-7095 GCA_964419315.1 uncultured Saprospiraceae bacterium
CATTGCTCCATTGATAAGTGAAAGGATAGACACCAGCAGTGGCAAAAACTTCAATAATCGCATCATCTGTTCCACTACAACCCAAGTTCCTTTGTGTCTTTTCATAGGCCATAAAATCGCCGGAGATAATTGCGTCCGCAAAAGTGATACATCCACCCGAATCGGTAATCGTAATGGAATAAAAACCCGGTAGGAGGCCGGTTCGACTAGCTTCTTCAGAGCCATCTCCCCATTGGTAGGAGTAGGGGGGCGTTCCGCCACTGGGATTTACTTGGATGCTTCCAAAATTTCCATAGACACATTTGTCATATTGCCAGTCGGCTTCCACTTCAAAAGAAAGGCAACCAAAGCAAGCTGGACTAGGTTCGAAAACCATATTATCGGAGCCGATGATAATATTTGAATATCCGTCGCCATCATAATCTGCTACCGCAAAAGCGTCGTATTGTCCCATTTGGAAACCAATATTTTCAGTCAAAACGCTTTGTCCATCAGAAGCGATGTATTCTAGCTTGCCTTCGCCGGTGAGGAGGTATTCGATTTTTTCATCGCCCATGTAATTGGTCGCAACGATCCCATTTTCAAAACCAAAAGTAACGAAAATGAATTCTTGGATATCATAAGAAGCTCCATCAATGATTTCTATATTTCCTTCATGGGTAGCGGCAATTTCCAATTGGTCATCAGCATCCGTATTGGCAAGGTCAAAGCTGAAATAATTATACTCATAACTCTTCCATAATTCGGTGAGTGTTTGGTCAAAGATGGATAAATTGGCACGGCATAAAATGATTTCTAATTCGCCATCCTGATCCAAATCTGCTGCTTCCAGTTGCGTAGCTTGGTTGAAATCATCGAGCAGTATTTTTTGTTGGACAGAAAAATCCGAAGTGTTGAAAACGATCAACTCGTCTTCATCTACCGTTATCAAATCGAGCTCCCCATCTTGATTGAGATCAATCGCTTCCAATAGAATAAAATTGCCAAAGCCTACATTCTCAAAAGTAGTGTCCAGTTCTACTGCTTGGGTATCCCCATCAAGAATGATTAAGCGACCATCGTTAAAGTTTCCGGTAGGGAGAATAATGTCTAGATCTCCATCTGAATTATAATCGGCAAGTTCTAAATTGAAAAAACTGCTAAAGGTTCCACTCAGCAAAGCGCTGTCATTTTGTGCAATCAGCTCTTTGCTGATCGCATCATGAATACTAATGGTACCGCCTTTAAAGCTATTCGTTCCTTGCTTGCCAATACTGACAATTTCTAAATCTCCATCTCCGTCTAGGTCTCCCATATCAACCGCATGAAATGGACCAGTAAGGTCTTTGCTTCGCCATTCTTGCTGGCGAGTATCTAGGTTGTAAATATATAGGAAGTCGGAGTCGGTATTGGTACAACCTGATGCCCAGGCCAACTCCTTTCTATTATCGCCATCATAATCGCCCATGGTAAAATCAGTGACTCCATGTCGTGGATTTTCGAAATCCCAAAGCGCTTGACCATTTTCTGAATTTAAACAATAGATGTTTCCCAACTGTCCATTGCCATAAACGATTTCTTTGGAACCATCTTCATTGGTGTCTAGTAATCGCATGGCATCTATTTCTACGGTACTGCTGACGGAGTATTTAAGACTTTGTAGTTCCGCATCGTATACCTCAATATCTAGCCATCTATAAGCCATGATGATTTCGTCGATTCCATCATGGTCGATATCTTCCAGTCGAAGAAAACCATCCTCATTATTAGGGTTGAAATCCCATTCTTCCGTGGTATTTCCATTTTCCAATTGAATGACTGGGCCATGTTCGTAGACCATCTCCAAAAGAGAATCGGTATCAATGTTTCCAATGGCAATCGCACCGTAATTATCGTTATTCAATTCATACTCTATTTCATAATTGTCCTCATTGATAATCAGGGTTAGATATTCGTTGGACACTATGATTTCTTCTACTCCGTCATTATCAGCATCTGCTTTCAAAATTTGCTTGGCTTCAAGAATTAATCCATTTCCATTAAAACTACCTTTCTTAGTATAATCCTGTTTATCAAAATAAACGATTCCATCGCGATTATCCCCTAATACAATTTCGACTTCACCATCTTTGTCTATATCTATAATACTTAAACCCGTATAGGTGAAGTCATTGATATAACTGATGTGATCTTGGCGGTAGTCTTGTAGGATCGGATCGTATTTTAATACAAACCAAAAATCTCCGGGAGCAAAAAAAGGATTGGCTGTACTGATGGCAATGATTTCATCTGTCCCATCGCCATCGAGGTCATGAGATTGAATGGTTCCATTAACCCCGATACAATCCCCTACTAATCCACTTTTCCAAACAGCAGGGCAAGTTACATCTTGAGCGAAGAGTGCGCAACTCCATAATAAGAAGGTGAAAATTAGCAATTGATTTTTCATAGGTTTAAAATTTTTTTGCAATTAGAAATATGCAGAAAATTTCTGCTCATAGGTAAACGCTTAGCTCCATTCCTAATATTTATTAATCATAAACATGCGTATTCGTTATGATTAATAAATATCATGATCGTTTCATAGATCTTTTTTGTTTTAGAGTCATCTGGAAGTTTGAAGCTTTAATATTTTTGATTTTGTTGCTTGTGTAACCTTATTCCCAATCCACTTGGTCACCAACCGCGATGTCGTGCATGGCACAGTATCCCGCGATGACTTCCAGTACATATTTAGCTGGCGCATTGGAAGGAATCGGCGTTTCCGAAAGGGGAGTCGTCTGTGCAGCGATGCTGACGATTTCTTTTGCTTCGTTGATATAGATAATATCCAAAGAAATATAGGTATTTCTCATCCAAAAAGATTGCTCCTCATTGGCATCCATGTAGAACAACATGCCACTGTCTTCTGGCATAAATCGACGATGCATAAGTCCCAAATCTCTTTCTGCTTTAGTTTTTGAAAATTCGATATCAATCGTATGAAAGGTTTCACCTCCAGCTTTTTGGAAAGTTAAACTACCTTCTTTATTAAAAGCGGTGGCACTTTTGCTATTCGAAGAAGTTGCTGAAGTGCTTGTTGAACTATTGCTTTTTTTCGAGTTATTACTAGTGAATAAGCCGGCTGGTAAACTAGAAAAGATAAAAGCAATGGCTGCCAATAGCATCAAACCAACCATCAAGGTTTGTTTGAAGTTAATAGGTCTGCTGCGTTTTTGATTTTTAGACTTCGTTTTATTTGATTTGGAGGTCTTAGATTTCGCCATATTTAGGGTTCTTGGTGTATAACACTTATTTAAAAAGAAAAATAATTACTTTGCACAAAATTATAAAAAATTAGATTTAAATGCCGACAAAAAACTTCCGTTCTCGGATAGGAATATTACGCTCCAAGCTAATGTATTATTGGAAGCCTTTCAATCGGAGAAAACTGCGAAAATTTTACCAAACTTTTATACCTGCTGATAGTCTGTGTTTTGACATTGGAGCACATCTGGGAAATCGAGTCGATGCATTTGCTAGTCTTGGCGCCAAAGTGATCGCGGTGGAACCCCAACCGCTATGTCTAGAATATCTAAAACAGCGCTTTGGTAATAGGTCTGAAGTCAAGATTATTCCCAAGGCTGTGGGCGCTGCTCCCGGCAAGGCGACCTTACACATCAGCCAGTTGGCTCCCACGGTCAGCACCCTAGCCAATAAAGAATGGCGATCAGAACTTCAGCAAAGGAGCAATATCCAAGTGGATTGGGAGGATCAATTGGAGGTAGAACTCATTACGCTCGATCAGTTGATCGAACTTTATGGAATGCCTGTTTTCTGTAAAATCGACGTCGAAGATTATGAAGCAGAGGTGCTCAAAGGCCTTTCTCATGCAATTCCTGTCATTTCCTTCGAATTCTTTACTTGGACGCCAGAGCGAACACGTGAATGTATAGCGCTTTTAGAAGCTTTGGGAAGCTATGAATACAACTGGTCGAAAGGGGAACAACAGAAAATGGTGGGTCAGAATTGGTCTAATGCCAAGGATTTGTTAAGTGATTTGCAAAAATTAAGCGATCAGTTTTCCGGAGATGTTTATGCTAGAAGGATGGATTGACAAGTAATTATATTAGTTTTTACAAGAGAAGCATCTTTTTTCTTAATCCAGTTTTATATCGCCTCCTTACTAAAATACCTATTTCTACAATAAACCTTTATAGATTCCTCCTGTTCTGACTAAAAGCCGTAATTTTGTGATACATTTCAAATAACACTTTTGTAAGTATAATTATAAGTGTTTTTCTCAAGGTGGGCTTGAGTGATTTTTTTGAGAAAGATTCAATAACGGAAGGATATGATGAAGCGACAAGCTGCTGCAGTAATCCCCACTCCTTGGGGAAATTTCAATATGATTGCCTTTTCCAATACAGAGGAAGAACAAATGCCTCATTTGGCCATGGTACACGAAAATTTTAACCCTAATAACCCTGTTCTTGTACGAATCCATTCGGAATGTCTTACCGGCGACCTCTTTGGGTCTAAGCGTTGTGATTGTGGTGAACAGCTCGATCGAGCCATGCAAATGTGTGCAGAGGAGGGAGGAATCGTCGTCTATATGCGTCAAGAAGGCCGGAATATTGGGCTAATCAATAAACTCAAAGCTTATAAATTGCAAGATACGGGGCTCAATACGGCAGATGCCAATACGCACTTGGGGCTTGAAGTCGACGGTCGACAATACGATGAAGCCATTCAGATTTTGGAGATTTTAGAAGTCCATAAAATCCGCCTAATTACCAATAATCCCTTGAAACTAGATGCCATCAAGGATTCTCCAATCCAATTGGTAGAACGGGTACCTATCATCATCGCTCCACAAAGACAAAATAAAGACTACCTACAAACAAAAGAGGAACTCATGGGGCACCTTTTTAATGATCTGGGAAAGAAATAAAACCTTGTTTTCTATTTGAGCAAGGCTAAAAAAACAATAATGAACCAAGAACTATGGGAAGGCATATGCTATCTACGCAAGGAGGTCTCTTCTTGGGATACCACTCCTGATTATTGTTGTTGGAATCCCTTAGAGAATAAAATTCTAATCAATAAAGCGCTCAGCGATACTCCCCATCCTTTAGTTTTTATTTACTTCAAAACCGCTCCATCTGATATGGAAGTTGGGGCAGTACACCTTTTGTGGCAAAATAATTTTCAAATTCAAATTTTAGAGAAAGGCGATCTAGAGTATTCCACCCTTGCTTTTTTACAAGCTTATCTACCATACTGTTTTTTCTCCATCGAAGCAAAACAAAGGAAAAGCGCTTTTGCGATTGCCCATTTTGCCCAAACCCTCGATGGAAAGATTGCGACCGAATCAGGGCATTCCAAATGGATTGGAAATGAAGAAAATTTAAAACATGCTCATCGAATGCGGGCTCTTTGCGATGGTATTTTGATCGGCCGTTCCACCTTGCACCACGATCGCCCCAAACTTAACGTCCGACATGTCTCTGGAGAAAATCCACGTCGGATTGTTTTGGGAGCCCAAGCCTCTGATTATTCTTGTTTGACGGAGGTGAGTGATGATCCGGTTTTGGTGATTAGTAGTAAAGAACTACCGCATTGCGAAAAAGTAAATCATATAAATTTGCCTGCTGCCAATGGCCGTTTACACAGCAATCAAATTTTAGAATGCCTCTACGAACGAGGAGTAAATACGGTCTATGTGGAAGGAGGCGCCGTTACGACTTCCAATTTTATAAATGATCGAGCCATTGATGTTTTGCAATTGCACCTGTCGCCACAAATTTTCGGATCAGGTCGCCAAGGTATCCAATTGCCACAGATCAACGAAGTGCAGGA
Organism: uncultured Saprospiraceae bacterium; assembly: GCA_964419315.1. Classification (GTDB taxonomy): domain Bacteria; phylum Bacteroidota; class Bacteroidia; order Chitinophagales; family Saprospiraceae; genus CALLVY01. The sequence goes on from CAYQRA010000361.1 coordinate 5,821, forward strand.
ATCCATCCAGTTTTCCAATTTTTTCTTTCAGCAAGTAGGCGATACACAAATGTTTGTAGGCCTTTTAAAAAGAGAAAAATAAAATGGAACAAGCACAAGCCCTATGGCATATTTCTCCTACCGAAAGCCAAATCCTTTCTGTTGATAAGCAGCCCGTAGACCCTACTTTACTTAACATTAAAGCTCATTATTCCTTGGTGAGTAGTGGTACCGAAAGATTGGTTGCCAAAGGTTGGGTGCCCCAAGATCTCGAAGCAAGTATGCGAGTTCCCTACCAAGAAGGGGTTTTTTCTTTTCCAATTAAATATGGCTATTCTCTAGTTGGAGAAGTGCTAAATGAGGGACATCGCTGGCAAGGTCGCCTAGTTCATCTATTGCATCCACATCAAAATATTTGCTGGGCTAGCGAAGCGGCTGTCGCCTTAGTTCCGGAGGGGATACCTGCTCAACGAGCAACACTAGCTTCTAATCTAGAAACGGTCGTTAATGCGATATGGGATTCCAAAGTGAGTGTTGGGGATCGGGTAATGGTCGCAGGGTTCGGCATTATTGGGGCTTTATTGGCAAAAGTACTTGCAGAAATTCCGGGGCTTGATCTATGGGTTTTTGAAAATGAGGAAACACGCATACGCTTAGCTAGGGAAAAGGGTTTTAGTGTCTATACCGCAAGTGAAAAAGACCAAGTTTTTGATATTGCTTTCCATACGACCGGAAATGAAAAAGCACTACAATTTTGTTTGGATCAATTAGGCTTAGAAGGAACTTTAGTGGAGCTGAGTTGGTATGGAAAAAAAATGGTTCAAGTTCATTTAGGTGGAAGCTTTCATGTAGATCGAAAAAAAATTATTAGCTCCCAAGTTGGGCATTTGCCAATGGATCGAAAAGGACGTTGGGATTTTCAAAGAAGAAAAGAAGTGGTATTTACCTTGCTCCAAGATTCAACTTTTGATAGCTATCTCCATCAGGTGATCGCTTTTAAAGATGCACCAGATTACTTCGAGCAATTGAGGAATGGAAAAGGAGGTTTGCCCGGAGTTTGTATCGCCTATTAAAAGAGTTGATTTCAACACAGAAAAAATCAAAATAATAAACCCCTTTTGATGAATTCTGTGATCAGCAAAAAAGATAATTCATAAGTGACTGTAAGGAGCGTTGACTTTTCTTTTTGAGGAACGAATGTTCCTGAAAGGTCAAGTGAGGCAACACTTGAAATGAGAGAACCGCGTAAGCGGATGGGAGGCTTCTAACACAGAAAAAATCAAAAAAATAAAACAA
>CAYQRA010000362.1:0-1794 GCA_964419315.1 uncultured Saprospiraceae bacterium
ACCATGACATATAGCACAGTAATTTTTAAATATCTTCTTAGCATCCACAGCTTTCACTAGATCTTCATCTATAGATGAAATTAATTTCTTAGCTACTGCTATTTGATCATCAGGCTGTCCAGCCGCTCCAATACTTTCTTCAGCTTCTACCTCTGAAGAAGCTACCTTAGTAGAATTAGCCTCTTTCTTGGTTTCGTTCTTATAATTGACATCTCCAAAAGCGGATTTTTTCTTTTCAGGTTGATCTCCACAAGCGCCTAAAAACATTACAAAGAAAAGAATCGCCATAATCGTATTTATATATTTCATCATTTTAGTTTTTGCTATCAATTAATATTTCAAATATACTGATTTGTAGTTTTGATCTATCACAATACTAGTGACAATATCCAAATCGTGATAAATCCAGTAAAAGCAAGTAAAGTGGTCATTACTGTCCAACTTTGAAAGGTTTGTTTTTCGGTAATTCCAAGATATTTACTAACCAACCAAAAACCACTATCATTCACATGAGACATCATACTCGCCCCAGCAGCAATCACAACCACGATCATCGCTTTATGCATATCATCAACTGCATCAGTAATCAAAGGTGCCGTAATACCAGCTGCCGTAATCATGGCTACAGTTGCAGAACCCTGTAATACTCTAATAAGACCGGCAGCAATAAAAGAGAAAACTATGAGACTTACTCCAGCCTCTGCAAAATACCTTGCTAACATCTCTCCAGTTCCAGTATTAACTAACATCTGTTTAAAGACACCACCAGCACCAGTGAGTAAAATTATTATTCCGGCCGGCCCCATAGATTTAGTCGTAATTTTCAATAATTTCTCTCTATCAAATCCACGACGAATACCTAAGAGATACCAAGCAACAAGATTAGCAATGATCAAAGCGGTAAAAGGATGACCTACCATCTTTAGCCAATCCTTAGCAGTATCTGACAATAAATCAGGAGGTACTAAAGGACTATTTAAAAGCGTATTTGCAAGAATTAAAATAATAGGAATGGTCACGATTCCAATGATCAGAGCAACTGACACATTCGATTCTTCAATCTGCTCACCTTCAATAATATCTGGAGCACTAACTTTAATTTTACCCGAAATATACTTGGCGAATATAGGCCCACTTCCTATTGCTGCAGGTAATCCAGCGATTGCTCCAAACAATATCACCCAGCCCAAATCTGCTCCCAGAATATCAGCAACCGCAATAGGCCCTGGAGTTGGAGGAATAAAAGCGTGCGTACATGCCAATCCTGCCAATAAAGGAATCGCATATAACAATAATGATTTCCCTGTTTTTCTTTGTAATGCATATACCATAGGAATCAATATGATAAATGCCACATCAAAAAAGATTGGAATAGCCACAAAGAAACCCGTCAACATCAGTGCCCATGTTGCCCTAGCCTCTCCAAATACCTTCAGTAGAAAAGTGGCCAATGCACTGGCACCTCCAGAGTGCTCCAATATAGCTCCAAACATTGCACCTAATCCAACCACCATCGCCACAAAACCTAAGGTATTTCCCATTCCTTCTTGCATGGTTTGAATGACTTCAGAAGGATTCATTCCCGCAAAAAGTCCTACTGCGATACTTGCAATCAACAAGGAAATAAATGCTTGTATTCGAAATAGAAGTATTAGTGTCAAGAGGATTACTATTCCTCCAAATACTGCTAAGATTAGATTGTAGTCTAGGGTCATTAGGTTATTGGTTATTGGTTATTAGTTATTGGTTATTGGTTATTGGTTATTGGTTATTGGTTATTGGTTATTGGTTATT
>CAYQRA010000362.1:1894-7066 GCA_964419315.1 uncultured Saprospiraceae bacterium
TATTGGTTATTGGTTATTGGTTATTGGTTATTGGTTATTGGTTATTGGTTATTGGGTGTTAAGTAGTAAGTATTAGGTATTAGGTATTAAGTGGTTATTGGTTATTGGTTATTGAGTGGTTTGTAAAACTTGTTTGCTAATCTTTGGGAGATGAGGGTTGCGAGGGTATGTTTTTTTGATCGCGGGGTAGGCTTTTGCAATCTAAATTGGGAAGGAATGGATCAGCTAATTTTGATTGCTAATGGAAAAATTCTTCAGCATGGAAGAGGGAAAAGGGGTATCTTTGGATGGTTCGAAATAGCGTAGCACAGAACATCAAATGCAATTCTTAAAGTTTTAAGAAAACTAAATGGCCATGGAAAGACTAAAACTACTGCTAAAAAATCTTGGAGAATTTTCTGAAGAGGAAGTGGATTTAACCGTCTCTAACCTACGATCAAGGTCTTGTAAAAAAGGAACCACTTTGATTGAAGAAGGGAAAATTTCTCAAACCATTTTTTACATCTCCTCTGGTTTTATGAGAACTTACCAATTGGTAGATGGGAAAGAGAAAACCATAAATTTTGGAAGTGCCAATCAATTTGTAGCGTCCACCAATGGCCTAATGGCCAATGCACCTTCGGATGAATTTATCGAAACCATCACCGACGCAGAAATCATTTACCTGGATGCGGAAAAATTAGAATACCTTAAACATAGTGTTCCGAAAATCTCTTTCTTGATGAACAAATTATTCAAGGAAATTTTAGATTGCAAGGAAAGGAGAATCCGGGATTTTATCACCCTTAACTCTACAGAACGGTATCGCTTATTTGTAGAACAGAACCCCGAATTAATGAAAGTCGTCTCTATCAATTACCTAGCGTCTTATCTGGGAGTAGCACCAGAAACCATCAGTAGAATTCGAAGTAAAATCATTTTCTGACAAATGTCATTTGTTTTCTTTTGGAAATAGGGCAAATTCCAATTTTAACCATTAGCGATTCTATCTTCTTGCTAGCAAACGCTATTCAAACCACTAGAAAATGAAAAAGTACTTGATTTTGGCTGCCTTGATAAGTTTTAGTTGGACCAATTCCTTTTGTCAAAACACTGAAAATCCTGATCTCCGTTTGAGTTTAACGGTAGAACCTTTTAATTTTATCGCCAAGGGATACTCCTTTTGGTTGGGTTTTCGGTATAAAAAATTCGAAATTGGACTCACGACTTTTTCGGCTTATTCCGAAACGAATATCCTCTTTGAGAATGAAGAGCAATTGGATATTCAACTAAAAAATGGGACCGCCTTATACACGCGATTCTATCCTTTGAATTCCAAATCTAGTCCTTTCGTAGGATTTCTCATGGGCAAAGAAAGTTGGCGAATCCGTAATTTGGAAGCTCCCATTCAGGAAAATATTTTGAAAAATGCTTTTTTTACGCCACAGGTCGGCTATCAATGGGTCACCCTAAATCGACGCTTAATCGTCAATCCCAATGTTCGGTTTATTTTACCTTTCGCAGAACAAGGGCCCATGGAAACCGATGGCATTAGTCATGACCTAAAAACAGTGGCTTTTATTCCTGCTTTGGATATTGGAATTGGGTTAAATAAAAAGTAAACGATCAAGGTTTATTAGAAGTGAGTGAGTGTATTTAGGAATATACTCACTCCCTTAGACGCTATCCTCCACTTCTAAAAAAACGAAAATCTTTAGCCAAAGCTTCCAGGTACTTGCCGCCATTTCGCATGGCATCCTCTTTATTTTCAGCAAGATCAGTAATCGAAAATACAGCATGAATCTGCAAATCCCTTTTGGCATTTTCGTCCAAGTCATTTTTTCCCACCAACAAGGATAAAGGTTTTTCATGAGCCTCACAAAGCTGAGCAATTCCAGCCACTACTTTTCCTTGCAAAGATTGTTTATCCAATTTCCCTTCTCCACTGATGACCCAATCCGCTTCTTGAATTTTTTCTTCCAAATGAGTGAGCCTTGCGATGACTTCAAATCCTTTCTCTACCTTTGCACCACAAAGCGCTACTAGTGCGGCAGCAATACCACCCGCCGCACCACTACCCGGAATCCTCGTGACCTCAAGACCGGTTTGGTCGCGAAGTAAATCACTAAAACTCCTCAATCCTTCCTCCAAAATTTGCACCTCCTCTGAGTTGGCGCCCTTCTGTGGAGCATAGACCAAAGCTGCTCCTTTTTCTCCCAACAAAGGATTATCTACATCACAAAAAAGAGTGATTTTGATTTGCTCAAAATCTATTTCTTGTGGATATTTTATCTGTCTAACTTTAGAAAGATTTTTTCCGATAGGCTGGAGCAATTGGTTTGCTTGATCTAAAAATTGAAAACCTAGAGCGTGGGCGATTCCCATTCCACCGTCATTGGTGGCGCTGCCACCAAGAAATAGATAGATATTTTGGTGGCCTTTGGCAATAGCCTCTAAAAGTATTTTTCCGGTTCCTAACGTAGAAGTATTCATTGGATTTCGCTCCGTTTTTTCCAACAAAACCAAACCACTAGCGCCTGCGAGTTCAATAAAAGCAGCTTCTTTGGAAGTAAAATAATGACTACTCATCGCTCGCCCCAAAGGGTCTAGTGTTTTTACGGTTTCTTTAAAAAGGCCTAGGTGCTGAGCGAGTATGGCCAGTGAATCTTCTCCACCGTCCGCCATAGGATGAAAATTAATTGCTAAAGATTCCTCTTGCTGCCGCAAACCAGCAGCGATGGCTTCACAAACTTCTTTGGCCGTCAAAGAGCCTTTGAATTTATCCGGAGCGATGAGGATTTTTAGTGGTGTTTTAATCATATTAAATCAGAACCCAAAAAAGGGAAATATTTTTTTGACTAGATCGAGAAACTTACTTTATTGAATTAGGGATAGAATTTGTTTTAAAACAACTTCAGTAATAAAAAACTAAAACACCAAGCGTTTTCACTTTCTGTCCACTACCGATATAGAATAATCTTTTTTAATTATTACATCTGCTTTGATGCGAAGTGGCTGAACGATGGAGTGTTCAATATCCAATACTTTTTCGACAAAAGGATCATAGATTTCTCTAGTTCGACTTTTTCTTTTCATTAAAGTTTCTTGGTAAGTTCTTTCCATAAAAACCTTATAGTCTAGGTGTTCCAAAAGGAAGGCATAGACCCCTTCAACAATCAAGACGGTTTTGTCTCTGATCATTTTTGGATGTTGGATAAAAACATTTTTCTCGTAATCTACGATGGGAACAATTATCTTTTCTTCTTGTTTTTTGAATTGCTCAATATGGGATTGCAATAATTCAATTTTCAATTCATTGGTCCCTACCCAACTGATGTCGGACTTTCTCCTCTCGTGATTTTCCTTGGGCGCTAGGCGATAATAACTATCTTGATGCAAGATCAAGGAGTTGATATTTCGTTTTTCTAATTCTATTTGTAGACACTTGGCAGTAACCGACTTGCCACTACCTGATTCCCCACAGATTCCGATCACCAATTTATTTTGCTCCAATAAAGATTGTTGCTCTAAGCGATCCACCAATCCAGCAGAAAGTTCAAAGTACTCCTCTTTTAATACAATGGATTCATTGATTAATGGTTTTTCTTTAATCTTCAATTTAGAAAAATCAAAATTATTTTTAGAGAGGGTCAAGAAAATTATTCCGGTAGCGGTATAGCAAAGCTGTTTGGTTCCGTAAGGTTTTAAATCATCGGCAGCAAGGTATTCATCAAACTCAAAATGATCCGTTTTATTTAGGTAGGCAAAAGATAAATCTTCTAGTTTTTTGAGGGCACTTTTTTTATCCCATAGAGAAAGACTAATGGATAGCCAGCCAATCCAAATCCACCAAATGCCGCCATTATGATAATGATGGGGTTTATTTTTAAATGCAAAAAGGTGGTACTTGCTAAGGGGACCCCATTCTGGATCTTCTTCTTCAATGGTTGGGTAAAAGGCAGGGGGGAATTTATTATTTTCTAGAAAGGTCTCAATCAGCCAATCCAAAGATTGCTCTACAAAAGCATGTTCTTTTCCAAAAACAATTCCTAGTAAAGTATGGGCTGCCAAATCAAACCTTCCAAAAACACCTCCGGGAAAAAAACTAGCATTTAAATAGGCTTGATTATCGGCCTGATATTGTTCCTTCATACAAGAAAGAATAGCATTGGATTTATCGGTCCATTTTTGAACGCCAAAGTTAGCTCCGACCAAAGATAATCCCCAGGCGCGCAAAACCTGATCATACAAAATATATCCTTCATAAGCATATTCATCTGCCCAGTTGCCGCCTTTGGGAACATAGACCAGATGTTTTCCATTATATTCTATACCCTCTAATAAATCCACACATTTTTCTACACTTGACCGAAATGCCTCTTGCTCAATCACTCCCTCTTGGGTCAGCAATCCGACCCCAACCAGATACCAAGTACAAGAGTCAATTTTAGGACTAAGCGTTCCAAAACTAACCTTGACAATTTCACCATCCTTCACCCTAAAATTAGAAGCGATTTGACCTTGCTGGCCTTGTATTTTTTTTAGATGAATGAGGGATTGCTTAAAGCCCTCAATGATCACGGAATCATTCAATAAGACCCCTGCGATTCCAGCCATCACCGCATCTCTAGTAAAGACAGCGCCATAATTATCTCTATTCTCCAAAGAGGCTTTAATTCCATGTGGGGTGGCCGCCGCTTGCAACAAATCTCTGGATCGCTTCAACCAATCCTTTTCTACTTTTTCGAAAATCATCTTATTAATATTGAATTATCCAGCTGTTCTTTCTTCTTTTATCAGCAAGGTAAATAGGCCACCTAAGATTAAAAATACTCCTCCTAGTCTAACCACATTGATCGGATTACTTCCTAATAAATCGTAGACAAAATATTGCATGGTGAATATTTGGATAATCATGGGAATAACGATAAACAAATTAAAGATCCCCATGTAGACTCCAGTTTTTGCCTTGGGTATGGAGCCCGCCAATAATTGGTAAGGCATAGCGAGCATGGACGCCCAAGCTATTCCTAGCCCAAAGGTATATAGGTAAATACTTGAAATTCCTATACGATCACCTCCGAAGGGATTGGGAATATGAAATAGAATATCTGTAATATTTAAGTAAGGGATCAGTAACAAACCTGTTCCACCCAATATCAAGCATACAAAATGGACCCCTTTCGCCCCAAT
>CAYQRA010000363.1:0-7062 GCA_964419315.1 uncultured Saprospiraceae bacterium
GCGCAAGCGGACGGGAGGCTTAGAAGCTGTTTAAATTTGACTTTGCTATGCTTTTAGTAATAAGTAGTATTAGGTCGAGAAAATTTTATCGTTTATAAACCGACAACACCGGAATGAATCTTTCCATTAGAATAGCAAGACGCTATTTATTTGCTAAAAAATCAACCAATGCGATCAATATCATTTCTGGTATTTCGGTCATTGGCGTAGCGGTAGGAACTGCTGCTTTGATTTTAGTGCTCTCCGTCTTCAATGGTTTTGAAGATTTGATCATGGGTATGTTTGATTCTTTCAATCCCGATGTCAAGGTAACTCCCATACAAGGCAAAACTTTTAGTGTGGACTCGGCGACCATTTATCAATTAAAAACTTTGCCCGGCGTAGAGAAGGTTTCTAAAACGCTGGAAGAAGTAGCTTTCTTTGAATTTGAAGGCAATCAGGATTTTGGAATATTAAAAGGAGTAGACGATGAATTTGCGGCAGTAACGGGCATTGATTCGATGGTTCGAGAAGGAAAATACCAACTCAAGGATGGACAACGCAACTTGGCCGTCTTGGGCTTAGGCATGCGGAATAAACTCTCCGTAACTGCCGATAATTTTTCAGCCATCAATGTCTATATGGCCAAGCGAAAAGCTTCCCCAATGACGACCAAACCTTTCAATCGAAAGTTTATCGCTCCGGCAGGGACTTTTGTCATCCAGCAAGATTTTGACAGCCAATATGTATTGACCAATCTCGCTTTCGCTCGTAGCCTGATGAATATGAAAAAACAAATCAGCGCCTTAGAAATAAAAGCGACTCCCGGCGAAGATCTAGAAAACACCCTCCAGCAAATCCGTGGAATATTAGGGGACCAAGTACATGTCAAAAGTCGCTATCAACAAGATGAAGCTTTCCTGAAATTGATGAATATTGAAAAATGGATGTATTATGCTTTATTTAGTTTGGCGCTGATACTCGTCGCTTTTAATATCATTGGTTCGCTTTGGATGATTGTATTGGACAAGAAAGGAGATATCGCTATTCTCAAGTCGATGGGTGCACCAGATAGTACCATTCGAAGTATTTTCCTCAATGAAGGGCTATTGCTTTGTATCCTTGGTTTGGTCATTGGTTTTGTCATTGCCATCCTCATCTATATTGCTCAAAAGACCGTTGGAATCGTGACCATTCCCGCGGGCTTTGTGGTAGACACTTATCCGATCAGTATGCGCTTTCAAGATTTTATAGTGGTGGCGATTACGGTCATTATTATTGGTTTATTGGCTTCTATTCCGCCCGCATTTAGTGCGAGTCGAGTTCCTGCGATTATCCAAGGAGAGTAGAAGTTTGGTTAGGTTTAATGGGCTTCAAGCAACATCTATTCAAGACTCTTCTTTGTGTAAGGCTATTTTTATTAATTTTGCATGCAAAATTAACGACATGGAGGATTGGGAATTAGATTTTGAATGGTTAAAAATTCGTCATTTGGTCAAATCAAGTACCCGACGAAAGGAGTTGCCTGATTTAAATGGCATTCTTTTTTTGATTGGGATGCAGGAATTTGGTCATATTCGAGATAGTTTTTCTAAAGAAGAAAAACAGGATTTAATGCATATTGCGGTATGTAAATTATTGAGTATGGATGGCTATTATCGTTTTGTGGGGCGAGATGAAGAAGGTTGGCCACATTATGAAGTAGTGAAACCCTTTCAGACAACTGGCGTAAAAAATCAGAGTCGCTTACTAAAGGAAAAAATAATTGCCTATTTCCGAGAACTCGCCAGTGAAAATGGAGGATGGGAAGAAGAATAAATAGCTATGAATAGCAAACTGAATTTTGAAAAAGAATTTAAAAACGATATGATGAAAAATATATTCTCTCTTAGCAATGGACTCTACGCAGCATTGATCGCTCTTTTCTTAATGACTTCTTGCAATCGCGATCCCCATACTTACGCGATGATCGAAACTGACTTTGGCAATATGAAGGTCATGCTCTATAATACAACTCCTCTTCACCGCGATAATTTTATCAAACTGGCTAAGGAAGGCTTTTATGATGGTCTTCTTTTTCATCGGGTCATCAGTGGTTTTATGATGCAAGGTGGAGATCCAGAATCTCGTGATGCAGCCCCTGGCCGCGCATTGGGAGGAGGAGGCCCTGGCTATACCATTCCCGCCGAGATCAGTGCGCCGCACTTCAAAGGAACCTTATCCGCTGCCCGACTGGGAGACGGCGTTAATCCACAAAAGGAATCTTCGGGTTCTCAGTTTTTTGTGGTACAAGGGGCTCCACAAACCGATCAGCAACTGACTTCTAATGAAACCCGTAAAAGGATTAAATACAATGAGATGCAAAGAAAGTTGTATAAAGAACTGGGGGGCTATCCCGCACTTGATGCAGACTATAGCGTATTCGGAGAGGTGGTAGAAGGACTCGAGGTGATCGACAAAATCGCCAGCGAACCTACCGCCCCGGGAGATCGTCCTTTAACGGACATCAAAATGAAAGTGAAAATTTTATAATTCAAAAATATCATTCTTAGACTTTTCTCTACGTTAAGTCCAAGAACCCAAATACAAAGAGGTATTATGCCGCAGTTTAGAAAAATTAATTGGATCCTGTTTAGCACCTGTTTATTCCTAGCCTCCTGCTCCAAGCCTTTTGCAGATTTTACATATTCTACCAAAAGTACAACCGCTCCTACCAAGGTGACTTTTGAAAACAAATCTCAAAAGGCGGTGACTTATCAATGGGATTTTGGAGATGGTCAAACATCAGAAGAGGAAACCCCCGTTCACGAATATAAATCTTCGGGTAATTATACCATCGTGTTGCGCGCCAGCAATGGTAAAAAATCTACGCTAAAAGAACAACGCTTGGTGATTGATGCGCCGGAGCGATGCTATGTTTTGGTGGAAACCGATTTTGGCAATATGACCATTTTGCTTTATGATGATACCCCTCTGCATCGCGACAATTTTGTGAAGCTGGTAGAAGAAGGTTTTTATGATGGTTTGATTTTCCACCGAATCGTCAATGGTTTTATGATTCAAGGAGGAGATCCCAAATCAAAAAATGCTTCTGAAAAAACACCACTAGGTTCTGGGGGGCCTGGCTATCAAGTTCCGGCTGAATTTGTAGATACCCTTTCTCATATAAAAGGTGCTTTAGCCGCAGCTCGTATTGGCGGACCTTCCAACCCTGAAAAGCAATCCAGTGGTTCGCAATTCTATATCGTTGATGGCCGTCCAGTAACGGATGATCAACTCAATCTAATCGAAGCACAAAAGGATCGTCGCTATACTCCTACACAAAGGAAAATATTTAAGGAGCAAGGCGGAACGCCCTTTTTAGATGGAGAATATACTGTATTTGGTCAGGTGGTCAAAGGCTTAGACGTCATTGATAAAATTGCAGAAACTCCAACGAATGGAGATCCTCCGAAAGGCTCTAGTCGTCCTTTGAAAGATGTAAAAATGACCATCAAGATCATTAAATAATGATGGCCGCAACATATCTATCTATTTAGCGAAAGCTTCGAAATAAAAAGCAGTACAACATGTCTAAAAAAGAATGTTTAGGAGTTGACATTGGAGGATCCGGAATCAAAGGAGCCATTGTGAATATCCGTACCGGTGAATTACAATCAGAACGCCTACGAATCCCTACTCCTTCGCCAGCCACCCCAAAAGCAGTAGCAAAAACCTTTGCAGAACTAGTCGATCAATTCCAATGGAAAGGTGATATTGGTTGTGGCTTTCCCGCGGTTGTCAAAAATGGGGTCGTTTATACTGCTTCTAATATTGATAAAAAATGGATTGATACCGATGCCGCAAAATTATTCAACAAAGAAACGAAATCTAAGGTTTTTGTGAGTAATGATGCTGATGTAGCTGGGCTTGCAGAAATGCGCTTTGGTGCGGGTAAAGGGAAGAAAGGAAATGTGTTGATGATTACCATTGGATCGGGCTTGGGGTCGGCTTTATTTATTGATGGCCAATTGGTACCCAATACCGAACTGGGCCATATCTTTTTAAAAAATCAAAAGATCATTGCAGAAAAATACGCTGCGGATTCTGTACGGAAGAAAGAAGACCTTAGTTGGAAAGAATGGGGCAAACGCTTTGATGAATATTTGCTTCATGTCGACAAAATTTTGCGCCCTAGTCTAATCATCCTTGGAGGAGGAGGTAGCAAAAAATTTGATCGTTTTTCGGATTCTCTCAGCGTTCAGACCAAAGTGGTTCCGGCCAAGTTACTCAATAACGCGGGGATCATTGGCGGTGCGATTTATGCCTACGAAAAAAGTCTTTGATCGAGTGATCAAAGACTTTTTGGTAGGAAGTGGTCTTTAGCTCTACGGCAACATTTCCTTATAACTTTCATAACGCTCCGCAAAAGTTGGATCTTCTTCATCGCCACAATTTTCCGCGCGACTTTCGATATTTTTCAATCGTTCTGCATCCCCTGGGCGAACGTCCAACCACAAGACCTCTGCGGTAGATTGAGCCGCTTGATCAATGATCGTTTTTATTCCCAAGGCATTGTATTGGAAAGGACAAATCAAGTCGATAGAAAAATTATCGGCCTCGATGACTTCTTGCTTTTGATAAGTAATATTTCTTAAGTTCCTACACAACTGATCCATTCCTTCTACCTCTTTTCCTAATAAAATATCTCCCAGAAAGAAATCATCCTCTGCGTAGGTGGCTTGGATATTTTCCATCACTTTCCCCGATTCAACATAAAAAATTTCGTGAGCGATAATACTCATCAATTCGTTCTCGGCAGCAATGAATTTCAACAAACCGGTATAGATAAAAACCTTTCCTCCTGGTGCAGAAAAAGCGGATCGAATCTCATCATCTTTAAGGATCGTCAATTCCCAATCAAAAGCATCTCCACTTTCGATAGCGGTTGTATTGGTAATCGTCGTGGTCAAGGTATTGAAATAAGTATAAATCTCTGCATTGGCTGATCGGTCTAATACCGGAAAAAGGGAAGGGGTATTTTCGATGTACTTTTGTACTTGTACCCCAATCACACTTTGGTCTTCAAGCGTAAATTCGTCTTTGTGAATATGTATGGGTTCCTCATCCCCTGCACGATCACATGCCGAAAAATTCAATGCCATCAAAAGCACCCATAGCCCGTAAATTATTTTTCTCATTATTTTATACTTTGAATTAGTCAAAACAAATACTCAAGCGGACTAGCCAATTTTACAATGGCTTGTTTGTAGAAAATTGCTTAAGTAAATAAAGGGGGGATGATACTCCTCAAACTCCAAAAAATATGCCGCATAGCAAAATAGGCACTACTCCTTGCCGGAATAGCGCCTATTTTACCCTATTTGGGTTATGTTAAAGTTTTAGAAAGAGTGATTTAGCAAAGCTTTAAGACGTTTGGTAAGCCGCAATCATGGTCATTATTTCTGGATCCCCTTCCAAACTTGGAACCAATTCAAACATGGATTCATATTGATCAAAGCTAATATTCAAGGCTTCGTGCAAGAGGTACAAGGCTTCCGCTTTTCTTTTGAGTAGAATCATACAGGCAATTTTTCCATACAATATCTCCGGTCCTCCTGCATAAATAAGGGCCTCTTCTAATACTTCCAAAGCTTCTTCATTTTCGCCAATATCGAGCAAGAACGTGGCGAACAAAACCCAGTACTGAGAAGTTTCCGGAGCCGTATCTACTGCTCTGCGATAAAAGTCCATGGCTTTGGCCTCCCGATCAATCTGATGATATGCCGAAGCAATTGCTGCGAGGTACTCTTCGCGAACGTCATTGATGGTGATGGCTTTTTGATAATAGTCGATCGCCATTTTCCAATTCTTTTCTCGCACATAACATTCTCCAAGACGGAAGTAAGCCAAATCATTAAAATCATCCATCGCCAAGGCTTTGCGATAATTCTCTTTCGCCAAATCAAGTCGATTCAACTGCTCTTCGCAGTAGCCCATGCGCGTAAGTACATCAGAATCCGTTTGGATATGCTCTATGGCTTCCTTATAGCATTTGAGTGCTCTTTGGTAGTCGCCAATTTTTATACAAGCTTCTCCACAGTCGCGATAAGCAAATTCGAAGGTTTCATCGATGATGTAGGCATATTCAAAAGCATCAGCTGCTTTGCGGTATTGATGGATACAAAAATAAGCATGTCCCAAATTATACCAAGCGATATAAGAATAGGGATCTATATCAATAATTTTTTCGTGGAGGTGTACACTTTCTTTATAGCGTTGACTCATTTCCACACTCAACCAAACGCGCTCCATCGCTTGTCGATTAGTCGGATCGGCCAAAACTGCTTTGCGCAAAGATTCGAACATTTGATCGAAGTCTTCGATGTTTTCGAAAATAAGCGCTTCGCAAAGATAGATGTGGGTCAAGTCTTCTTCGTTGGAATATTGCTTCAAAACATCCAACACTGTAAATGCGGCAGCAATTTGATTTAAACAGACTAAAGCTTCTGCGCGAAGTATTTGTACTTCCACTTCCGCTGGCGCGTAACTCTCCGCTCTTTGGAGGTATTCCAAAGCTTCTTCTGGCTGATCGGTCGCTAGCAGGAGTTGAGCTTTCTTGATGTAAAAATCTGGACAAAAGCCATGTTGAGCAATCGCGTGATCCGCGACTTCTAATGCACGGTCGAAATTTTCTGCGTTTTCATAATGCTGGAGAATTTCAAAAAAAACCGTTTCCTCAAAAAAACCTACCGTTCCCCTTTGTGACATCACCTCATACTCGGAAACCAGTGCAATTATGGCTTGTTCGTTCTTATAGTTATGTTGATTCATGGTAGAAAATGTATAGTGTTTCGGGTAAATATAGGTAAAAAAAAAGCAAACCCAATCATTAATTTAGGGGATTTTATAGATAAAAACAATAGGGAAGGCAATACATTAAAAGCATTGATAAAGTGTGTAACATGCTAATAATTAATAATTTAGAGATTAAAAATATTTAAAATTGTTTTTATTCATTCATCTAAACAGCTATAAAACACCAACTAACATATGCGGCTAAATACAAAGCCAAATTTTTAATATAAAAGAAGAGTTTAATTT
>CAYQRA010000364.1:0-527 GCA_964419315.1 uncultured Saprospiraceae bacterium
GTGGTATTGGGAGTAGGTAGCTTTTGAAAAAAGATTAAATTTGTGGGCAAATAATAGCTTTACTAAACTTTAAAGGTTTAGTAAAGCTAAAAAAATCGATAATATGAATTTTTTAGAAGAATTAGAATGGCGCGGCATGGTACACCAGCTGACCCCAGGCATTAAAGAAGAATTGGAAAAAGGAATGGTCACTGGGTATATAGGTTTTGATCCTACTGCTCCTTCTATGACGATTGGCAATTATGTGCAAATCATGCTTTTGAAGATTTTCCAACAATGTGGAAATAAACCGGTTATTTTGATGGGCGGTGCGACTGGACGAGTCGGTGATCCTTCTGGGAAAGATAAAGAACGGCAATTAAAGAGCTATGATGAATTAGACCGCAACCTCGCTTTTCAATCTGCTCAATTTGATAAATTCCTAGATTTTGGGGACGCCCCTAATGCAGCCATTCGAGTCAATAATTACGACTTTTACAAAAACATGAATGTCTTGGAGTTTCTCCGCGATGTGGGAAAAACATTGA
>CAYQRA010000364.1:537-7058 GCA_964419315.1 uncultured Saprospiraceae bacterium
CAACTACATGTCTTCCAAAGAATCTGTAAAAAAACGGGTAGAGAGTGGTTTGTCTTTTACAGAATTTAGCTACCAATTATTGCAAGCTTATGATTTTCAGTGTCTGTACGACCAACAGAATGTAAGATTGCAAATGGGCGGCTCTGACCAATGGGGGAACATTACTTCGGGAACGGAATTTATCCGTCGGAATATTGGTGGAAAAGCTTTTGCGATTACGACTCCTTTGCTTACGAAAGCCGATGGCACTAAGTTTGGAAAATCCGAATCTGGGAATATTTGGCTTGATCCGAATATGACTTCGCCTTATAAATTTTACCAATTTTGGATCAATGCATCGGATGCAGACATTCCAAGTTTTATCCGCTACTTTACGCTAAAATCTAGAGAAGAAGTAGAAGCAATGGAAGCAGAATTTGCAGATGATCCACGAGAATTGAAACGCAAATTGGCAGAGGAATTGACGATCCGAGTTCATTCTCAAGAAGATTACGAAGCCGTTCTGAATGTTTCTGAAATTCTTTTTAATAAAAAAGCCAGTCAGGAAACTTTGAAAAGCCTTGATGTTAAATCCTTGCAGACGATATCAGAAGAAATTCCAAGTTTCCAGATCCCTAAGGCACAATTGACCGCAGGGGTGAGTATCATTGATTTACTAACCGACCTTAGCCCCGTCCTCAAATCAAAAGGCGAAGCGCGTCGCTCTATTAAAGGAAATGCCATTTCTGTGAATAAAGTAAAAATAACCAATCATGAGACGCAGATAAAAGGAGATGTTTTACTGCATGAAAAATACATTATGGTGGAGAATGGGAAGAAGAATCAGTATTTACTAATTGCGGAGTAAGTATTCCTATTTTCTCCAATCCTGATTTGAGAAGGGATTAAAGATCGATAGTCTTTAATCCCTTTTTTGTTCCCCTTAGTTTTCCTTAAGTGCAACCTCTCCCACAAGTGCTTGTCTCTAGAAGTATTAGTTTACCTTTCACAAAACAAAAAAGATGAGAACGCCTATTATTTACACTTTACTTTTTGCGGCTTTGCTTAGTATGAGCCTTAGCGCTTCGGCCCAATACATCAAAGGAGAAGGTTCGATCGTAAGCGAAGAATTTTCTTTGGAGGAATTCGATCGTATTGGAGTGGCTATTCCATGCAAAGTAAGCATTACGCAAGGCAAGCAACAGAAGGTTGTAGTCAAAGGACAAAAAAATATTTTAGACAATATCAAACGCAAAGTAAAAGGTGGTTTTTGGGAAATCTCTTTTAAGAAAAACACTAGAAAATTTGACCCTGTGCGAATAGAGATTACGGTTAGCAATTTACAAGAACTGACCCTTGCTGGATCTGGAAGTGTCAAGACCAATAATACCATTCAGACTGATGGTAATTTTGAATTGTCTATTAGCGGCTCTGGAAACGCAGATATTCAAGTAGAAGCCCAAGATATTGCCTGTAGTGTCAGTGGTTCTGGTAGTCTGCATTTAAGTGGTAGGGCCAATAATCTAGATGCTAGTTTGGCGGGTTCTGGAAGCATTTCCGCTTATGATATGAAAGTCAACAACTGTCAAGTAAGTACCGTTGGATCTGGAAGTGCAAAGGTGCACGTTAGGGATAATATAGAAGCCTCCATGGTTGGAAGTGGAAATGTACTTTACAAAGGAGATCCCAAAGTTGATGCATCGGTAATTGGATCAGGGAAAGTAAGAAAAGCAAATTAAAACGCTAAGCAAGAACGAATGATAATCTAAGCCCTAAAGATTTTTACACCTCAATTTTATCATCGAGACCTGTTCCGATTTCTGGCAGGTCTCATTGAGGATTCGGGACAGTCAAAAAACCACAAAGGCCGTAGCTTCCTGCTACGGCCTTTGTTTATTATTTCAATAAAAATGGAATCCGCGAAAACTTCTACACCAATTTGATATACTTACCCGAAACCCATTTATCTAGAAAATCAATTTTATACCATCCACTAACATCTTGCTCATAAATGGTCACCTTGGTATCTTTGAGGATAGAAGTAATTTTTCTATACCTACGTCCGGGGCCAGTCCGTACACTCAAACCTTTTGGATCTTCATCAATGACCACCCCTTTCCAAACCTTACGGAGGTAATAAGAAGACACCCAACGTTTATCTTTTCCAGTAGAAATTCTAGTCCAACGTCCTTTCTTTTCATAAACATCGACATTGGTTCCACGATTGATTTTGCCCATTTTACGAAATCGGGTACCAGGGCCTTTGCGCACATTAAGCGAATAAGCTCTGACCACCATGGCATAAGCAATCGGTTTTTCTTTGGTAGAATTTTCAAATACTTCTTTGTATTCCGGAAAACCTTTGAGGTCTTTTTTGATAAAAGGAATCAAATTCTTTTTACAATCTTCGATAGAATTGCCGCCAAAGAAATTCGATCCTGGGCAAGTTTTAGTATTTCCTTTTCCGCCGGTACGTTGGAGCGTCGACATATCATACCAATGGTGATAGACATTATGGTCGACACTGGCTTCCAAAGCAAATTTCAAATTAAGCACAGAGTTTACATGCACAACGGTGCGGCGATGCTGCTCCGTCATTTTATCTTTTCCTTTGTCAAAATTCCCGAGGTGTTCGATACAAATGGCTTCATCATTATGTCCTTTGATTCCTGCTGGTGCTCGTTCGAAAGGACGAGTTCCGACGATGATCATCCCATCAGGAAAAGTAGTGATGTGCTGACCAATATCAGACCACCCTCTTTGATTGACATGAAAGTTTTTCATACCGATGACCTTTTCGAAATGGTTGTCATCAAAATTGGTATAATCTGGAAGCCAAGTGTGATGATTTTGGATCATCGTGACTTTCCGATTGACGGTTTGCTTCATGATCCATTTCTTAAATTCGGATCTTTTGAGGAGAACGAAGCCTTTGCGGGTTTTCATTTTGGTTTTTTTTAGGGGTGATCGAAGAATAGCCAACACCTAACTGTGGTACGGCTAATTCCTTATTTTGGTGCTTTTATAAATAGATTTTTTAAATCCTGCTGAAGGATTGGGAAACAAATCCTAATCTTTAGCAATTTCAAACTTAAAAAATCATCCTCTAAAAATAGAAACTACTTCGCAGACGCCAAAATTTTGATCCATTTGTTTGAGAATTGAAAGGGCGCGCTGGAATGATCTAAGCTTTTGATTCAAGAAAAATAGTCTATTGAAACCAGCAAAATTAGTCTATCAAAAAAGGCTTCTCTTGCGAGAAGCCTTTTTTGATTTTTTCTATTTGAAAAACTTAAGTAGTTCGTAAATTACTTTACAGCGTTCAACTTAGTTTGTAGTTTATTCAATACATCTTTTTGGCCAACGATTTCATCTGCTTTTGTTTTTTGAGCCGTTTTAGAAGCTTCGATTTTTGCCTTTGCCTCTTCAATTTTTTCCTCGAATTTTTTGATGGCTGCCTCTGCATCAGTCTGGTCTTTTTTCAAACCCTCCAAATCGTTGTTCATTTTTTTAATCACTCCTTCTTGTTCTTTAATTTGCTCTTCCAAAGCAGCAGTCGATACGGTCAACTCAAATTCTTTAAGCATCTTGGTCGCCACCGTAAACGCATCAGGATGCGTTGCTTTACTCAAGTAGGCACCTCCCAAATCAAACCAAACCAATAATTCGGTATCTTCATTTCTTTCCATTACTTTGGAATAAACATCAACAGTATTACCGCTCATATCTGTAATCTTTGCATCATCCGAAAAGATTTCTCCACTCTTCTTATCTTTCTTTGTCTTGCCTTTGTAGTCTTTGATAAATTTAGTCCAAGCAGCTTCTACGTCTTTCTTATTGGTTTGCTTCAAGGGTAGATTGATTGCCTCATTGGTTCCTTTACTCATCATTGCAGGGCCATGTTGAACCTGTGCAAAAAGGAAATTAGACAAAAACGCTAATGGAAGTATAAATAATAACTTTTTCATGTGAATCATTTTTATAATTTTCATTTTGAAGTTGTTTCCAACTCATTTAACAAAAACTATTCGGTATGGAAATAAGGTCGTTCTTACTATAGACCAAATTACCTCTCTACGGTCACAAAGTATGGGATAAAAACCTATAATCCAGTGAAAATATAAGATTTCATTAACCTTAAGGCTTAAACAAAAACAAGTTAAACAACTAATAATCAACTATTTAAACTCAAATTACAATTCTACCTCAAGTGTATCTGGTTTAATTTTTGCCCCTAAATTCCTAGGCCCCTATTCTCCTACCGTCGCCCGCAAAAGATACGCTCCCCTCCCTATTCAAAATATTCATAAAACGAACTGATGAAAAAGCTATTTACTTTTTTTGTCCTCTTAGGGATTTTTTCCTCCTATCTACTAAGCCCAAGTTATGCACAATGTATCGGCCTCGATTCCCTCTCCGGAGATTTTGGAGCCAGTAATGCTTATCCCGTAGGCACCTATTTTACAACAGCACATGAGGTCAACATTGGCGTCGCTCCTTATACTCCTAATACTGGAAGTAATCCCATTACTCATAATTCCGTCAATCTCGGATTTGATGTCTTCAATGGAGCATTTACCAAAGCCAATGGAAATTACATTTACAGCAATACGATTTCTACCTTCTTCGATTTTTCTAAGCTCAGCGAACAAGTCACTCAAGTGAGTTTTGATTACATGGATTGGGGAGGCAATAATAACCTTTCGGTAAATGGTACGCCAGTAGTGATCGCTGCTTCTTTATTCGAAATGAATTCGAATATTGCTCCGGGGATAACACTGGAAGTAGATACCAGTGGATTGTCTTATAGTGGTGGAACCCTTTGGCTCAACGGCCCGATAGATTCTTTCTATGCCGGTGGAGGTGAATTTGGGATTGATAATATTTGTTTTACAAGCGAACCATTCAACGCCGATTCTTGTGTCATTAGTGAAGTCGAAGCAGCCGCTCAAATTTGTATCAATAATCAATTTTATATCGACTTATATTTTACAGCGACCGATCCCGGAACTTCCGGTTTTTCCGTTTCCGGAAACGGAACAGACTATGGTAATTTCAATTATGGACAGGCCTATTATACCTTTGGTCCATTCATCGGCGATGGGATGACCGACTGGGAATTTATAGTGAGTGATTTGGAAAATCCCGACTGTAATGGCTCTACCAGACTTGGATTTATCAATTGCAGCCCGATTCAAGACAGTTGTTATTTTAGCAATATCCTAACCGAAGCCATCCAGTGTACTTCTGATACCACCATGAGTTTCTATCTCAACTTTGCGACTCACGAAACAGGCGATCAAGGTTTTTCACTTCAAGCCAATGGCATCAACTTGGGCACCTTTGCCTATTCCGAATTGCCTTTGACGATCTTTGATTTTCCCCTTACGGGAAATGCTTCTGGGAGTATTGAAATTTGTGATCAGCTAGATCCGAATTGTTGTATCTCGGATACTTATTTTGAATTTATCTGTGATAGTGTCTTTATCGATAGCTGTCTATTAGAACAAGTCTTGGCCATCCCCGTGGAATGTAATTTGGATGGAACCTACCGCCTCGATCTACAACTCAGTCAATCCGCTTATGATTTACTCGATAGCTTTGAAGTCTATTCCGTTGGACAATATTTGGGTACATTTCCGTATAGCATGGATTCGCTTCAGATTCCTGCTTTTATCGGAAGTGGATTTCCATTCGATGAAATTACGGTTTGCCACCAAGGCGATCCCGATTGTTGTCTTAGCCTTTCTTTTGAAGCTTTGATTTGCAATGATGATTGTTTTATCTCAGAAGTTATTTTGACTCCGGAGGACTGCGAAGCAGATGGTTTCTATTATGTAAATCTGGATTTAGAATATCGAAACCCAGGTTTTTTGGGTTTTCAAATCTTAGGCAATGACCGCAATTATGGTATTTTTCAATACCAAGATTTACCGATTCGACTAGGGCCATTTGAGGGAGATAGCCTTGCGGCAAAAAGTTTTATCGTATTGGATCAAACCAGTCCTATTTGTGCCAATCAAGCGGGGATGGAAGCAGTCTATTGCATGGTCACCAGCCTTCCTCAAGTACTCGCAGATCAAGTGCAAATCTATACCGATGCGAGTACGGATTTACTCTTGGTGGATTTTGGAAATACCAATCTTAAGACGCAGGATTTAAGACTTTTTAATAGTTTGGGGCAAACTATTCGGCAGCAAAAATTAGATGCTGGAATAAATCAGACGCAGATGGATTTATCTGATTTGGGGAGTGGGATTTATATTGTGGTAGTGGAAATAGAGGGTCGGTTGGTGAGTCGAAAGATTTATCATCAGGAGTAGATGGTGTGGATACAATTCTATTCCAAAAGGCGATCAAGGTAGGCGCTAAGGGAAGGTCTATTGATACCCCACAAGTCTACCAACATGAAAACTATGATTGTATTAATTTTAAGTGATAGTTTTCAACAAAAAACAAACTGTTCGTTACGACTTACAAGTCGTAGACGGATCAACGTTGAGGTCTCCGACCTCGAATCCTAAGTATGCTATAAATTCTAC
>CAYQRA010000365.1:0-7027 GCA_964419315.1 uncultured Saprospiraceae bacterium
CCCGCCTCATCAGCGATCATACTGGTGGAATCATTAGATGCGACCAACTCATTGATCACGACCGCTTGTGGATCTATGGCCGTATTAAGATTCATACAAGAAGTCAAGGAACCTAAATCCGTTTCCAGTTGACCAATGCGTTCTTCTATGACGAGTTTGATTCCGTCCTCACCAATATCATCTATAAAATCGTCATAGGTGAAAAGAGAGTTTGGATCTGTTTGAACCGCATGGTCAATTAGGTCTTTATTGCTATCGATTAATGGATAGTATTGCTCGGTGGTGAAATGATAATTGGTCAACTCACAAAAATAAGAAAGGTACCGATCGTAAAATTCTGGAACTTTTAATAATCGTTCGATGAGCACGCCATCATTGTCTTTTTGGTCAATTGGAAAACCATTGTCCCTGCCGGAGGTACTAAACAAACCATAGAGTTCTTCACAGTTTTCTCCCCAGATTTGACAGCAAGAAGGGACAAAGTTCAAGACCCGTGCGAAAGTAGGTCCTACCGGATACGGGCAAGTACCATTGACGATAGAATTACAGTCGTTTAAATCCTCTTTGGTGTCGATGGTTTTACAGAAAAATTCTGCACAATTATCTCCTTTGTCTACATTCATACAGACATTATAAGTCCCTGCATCGGCATAAGTATGGATAGGGTTTTCCTCTGAAGAAGTTTCGCCATCCCCAAAGTCCCAAGTGAATACTGCATTATTACTTCCCCAACTTGTATTTTGGAATTGGATCGTAGGAGAGCCGACCGGCACTTCCACGAATTCTGGTAATATATCGCATTCTCCTCCAGCAAAGCCTCCACCTAAAGAAAAGTTATAATCCCAGGGGATCCAGTGAAAAATACCAGTTTGAGTATCTTCATACATATACCAATTCCTTTGATGCTCGAGATAAGAATCCCAGTTGTTGGTTGCGACATCCACGGCCAATACTTTTAGAAAAAGATCGACATTGAAAACGGATGAAATTTCCTCTTTAAATTCTGAATTAGAAGTATTATTGATAACATCCATCAAGTTGATAAATCCTGACCAATCATTTTCCGTCGTATTCGTTTTGAGACTAAAGTTTTCTGCATAAGGGCCTACATTGCCGCCCAACCATTCTAAGCCACTCCATCCTAAGTTTTTGAATAGATTGCCTTGGTCATTGCTGAAATTATTTTGTAGAAATTCTTTGTCTACTTGTTCTACCGATTGGTAAAGTCCCCAATACGCTCCATTGATGTATACTTTAGAAAAAGAAACCCTTGGTGCCTTCACTCCGGTCGATCGGTGTAAGTCATAACACAATAAGTCTCTTTGCATACTCGGATCACCAGTAGAATTATTGAGGTTTAACTTACGCAAACCATCGTATCTTTTGCCCGATACAAATTCGTTGAAATCAATTTTAAACGGCTTTTTAGTATCGCTAGCCCAAGCCGAGGTAAACCCTTTGAATCGAATGCCAACGGAGTCAATTGTTTCTCCATCAATGATGACTGTTCCCATGAGGTAGGGGACGGGATCCAATGGATCGGAATGGCTATCAAAGTTATCATTGAGGATATTCCAAAAATTTCCTTCCGTAAATTCAAATTTTATTTCATGGACAATGCTATTGTCAAACATCTGATCTCCCGAATCTTGAGCGATCAGGAAAGAGGAGCAGAATAGCATTAGTAGGGTAAGGGTAATGTTCTGTATCATATAAGTTTTTGTTTATTAGTAGTTATACGGAGTTTTGATCCGTTACTTATTAAGTGCTGTTGAAAAAATAAAATCCTCCTTTGGGTCTGCCGGTCGGTTTTTTATTTAGCTCAAAATCCCCTCCTTTTCAAGTCCTTAGGCATTTAAACTAAAAGAAAAACGGTGAATTTATTTTTCAACGATTCCAAACAATGATAAAGGTATTTTTTACCTCAAGTTACTTTTCTCTTTCTTTTCTTTGTCGTTTTTTTACTTTAAGTGCTCTTTGGGCTAACTATTTTTGATGGACTTGATTTTTAGTTCTTTTTTTATAAAAAAAAATAAAGTCAGGCAACCTTTGGCTAAAAAATGGATATAGGTGATGTCATGACGCGGAAATCATTCTTTTAAAAATAATAAAATAAACAATAATGAAATATCTAAAATTATTTTCAGCCCTATTTATCCTTTCGTTTGTATTGGCCTCTTGTACCAAAGAAACGATTACTACTACAGAAGACCTAAAACCGGTAGTAGAAGTTATTGATGAAGTCGGAGAAGAAGACGTAATTGAAGATGTAGGACAACTCTCTCTTGGAGCGAGTTCAATGGGTTTGAGTAGTGTAAACCTTTATACCTACATGGACAATAACGAAATTCAAAATTACTCAATTACTCTTGTGCCTAGTTCATTGCCAGAAGCGGTTGATGGTGGGTTTGTATTTTCTCCTAAGGATGCATCGGAGACTGGCATTCAAGAAGGTACTTATAATGCGGATGAGTTGATTTGGATTGGTCAGGATGCTGTAGATGTACACGATGCTTGGGTAGCGGCTGGTTCTGACCCTGCTGCAGAACCGGATTGGATCCAATATATCTTTTTCTACGAGGCAAGAGATGTGGTTTTGGAATTTTCCAATCTTACCGCAACGACGATCGATGTTGAAGCTTCTGGAAGTGCAGTGGATGCAAATAATAACCTTATTCCAATTTCAGGAACATTTACAGCAACACTTAACTAGAATTTTTTAATAGGAGTCATTCGGGATTTTAAAAACGGAAGAGTTGGAAAAGCTTTTCTTAAAATTTGGAATGACTCCTATATAGTTTGACTTTTTATGAAAATAATAGGTTTACCCATTTTTAGAAAACAAATGAAAAGTACGGAAGAGATCATTGCAGGTTGCCGTAAGGGAGATGCAAGTTTTCAGAAGTTGCTTTTTAAAAAGTATGGATCACTGATCATGACTGTTTGTCGTAGGTATGAGCATCCTGATTTTGGGGCTTCTGATATTTTGCAAGAGTCTTTTATTTTGATTTTTAAAAATATCTCTAGTTTCGATCCAAGCAAAGCCAGTATCGAAACATGGATGAAAAAAATAGCGGTCAATACGGCCTTGAAAATTATTCGAAAGCGGAAAATGGTTTTTCTTGATATAGAGGATCATCATTATCATCTGACACCAACTGTATCTGAACCTTTAGATGCGAATGCTTATTCAGAAGAATTTTTGATGAAAAAAATCAATGAACTTCCAGAAGGCTATCGGACAGTGTTTAACTTATTTGTAGTAGAAGGATACACGCATAAGGAAATTGCTGAAATTTTAGAGATCAATGTTCAGACTTCAAAGTCACAACTTTCAAAAGCCAAAAAATTACTGCGAAAGAGATTGGATAAAGTGGAACCCAAATTTCAAAAAAATAGTACTAAACGATTATTGAAATGAAAAGAGATTTATTTGATAATATCGGAGATAAGCTAAATCAATACGAGTCACCTGTTGATTTGGAGATGGAGTGGGATGGCATTCTAGCAAAACAAGAACAATCGAAAAGGAGAAGTTTGTTGTTTTTGTTTTCTGCGATTGCAATGATTCTTTTGCTTTCCGGCGGATGCTTTTTTCTAACTAAAAATTTCCAAGAGCATAGACTGTTGGATAGTAAGATGGCATCTGGCTCAAAGGAGGAGGTCGTTTCAAAATCGACTCTAAATGATCTTGTAAAAACAGACCTTGATACGGAAGTTAATGCTGAAGTGGAAGTAGAAGTGGAAGTAGAAGTGGAAATTACTGAAGTTAAAAGTATAGAAGATCCAAAGGCTTTTGAACCGCAAAAGGCAAGTCCCATTTATTCAAGTAGAACTAATGATCAAAGAGTTCCTTCTTTTTCCAAGTCGAATCTTATTGCTAAAGAAATTTCGCGAAGTAATGCTACAGACATCAAGTTAGAAAGATCCTCTTCGCTAAAACCGATTTCAAAATTAGAATCCATTAAAATAGATTTACCCCTTGTTACACGGATATTGAATCCAATTCCATCTAATGCAAAAATCAAAGAGGAAGCAGTTTCTAAAAAAAGAAAATTCGAACTCTTTGCCAATGCAGGAATGGCCATTACTCGGCAGCAGTTTAAGGCAAAGAACTCCACAGATAAGGAGTTTAGCGATTGGCGCGATACCCATGAAAAATCTTTAGAAACGTATGTCTATAACGCAGGCGTTAATATTTTTCTTAA
Source organism: uncultured Saprospiraceae bacterium (assembly GCA_964419315.1). Classification (GTDB taxonomy): domain Bacteria; phylum Bacteroidota; class Bacteroidia; order Chitinophagales; family Saprospiraceae; genus CALLVY01. The sequence continues at coordinate 4,209 of CAYQRA010000365.1, forward strand.
AGAAAAGTCATTCCTAAGTATCGGTGGAAGTTATAGTATTCACTTTGATAGAATCAATTTTCAATATGATGCTGCTAAAGCATTTTATTTTGAAAATGTACTATTGAAAAGAATAACTTATCCAGGTGGAAAGGTTACAGAGATTTTTGGCGATACCACCATCATTGGGTCAAAAAGAATAACGACCACGGAGTATAATAAATATAGGATGCTAAATCTTAATGCTTCTTTTGGTCATTATTTTTATCAGAAAGAAAAAATCCGAATTGGGGTGACCGGTGGATTGTCTTATAACGTTTCGCTTAAAATTGAGGGAAAAACCTATAACTCCGATGCTCCCAATACAGCCCTTGTACCATTGACAGGCTATAAAAAAGCTTATGGCTTCGGTTTGCTAGGAGGCTTGGAGTTGGACTATCAACTTGCAAAAAATCTATTTTTGAATATTCGCCCTTCCATGTCCTATTCCCTTTCGACCACTACGAAGAAAGCCGATCTTCTAGATGCTCGATTCTATAGGTATGGAATAAATGCAGGACTTAAATTTAACTTGTAACTTTTTATAGCTCTGGCTCTTTGCTGTTCTAAACAGCAGTCATCCCGAATTTTCATAGTGAACGTTCGGGATTTTTTTATGGAAGCTGTCTAAAAACAAGTTCCTTATCTTGTGCAAATAATCCAACTCCAAAGTTCCCCAAAAGGCCAAAAAGAAAATTTGGGATGACTGTTTATGAGCTAAAAAATTTAAAAAGAAAAACCTCTTATAAATTGGGGTATCTCACCACACCAAAAAATAAGAGGTTTTTATGATTAAAATCATGCGATAAAAAACAAGTTGAATTTAATCCCAATTTTTTTAAGTGTCAAAGAAGTAATTACTTTGCTTTATCGAGACAGCATAAACGTTCGCCATCATCCTAACAATTTCTAGTAGTATATGCATTGCAATTCAAGTTTATATGAGTTAATGATCCTGGTGCAACATCGAAATTAATACTGAGTGGTAATAATGGAGCAACATTTGGCCCTTGGGTAATTGTAATATTGGCTTGTGGACCTGACCAAAGGAAAAAGTAATTATGTTCATCGATAATAGGTATTTCATACTGAACCCCTGTATTGTCAAAAGCGTTACTCCAGGTTTCAAGTAAAACCATATTACCCCACAAAGGATCTGGTTTAGCGCCCAGAGACCTCCTGCGGGGATCTCGCAGTTTCTTCATTTGACGCACTGTCATGCATTCCCCTTCAGGGGCCTTCGCTCATCCCGCCCGATCTAAACTCCGATACAGTATTGTCTCCTTTAAATGCTATCTAAATTTTGACACTTCCCTCAATCTTCACAGCCACCTTCAAGCATATTGAAAATGCAGTCCTAGGGGCATGACCTAATTTAAGGGCGCTGCGAAAGAGTACAAAGCAAAATAAAATGCTTATTTTCATTTTATCAAAAAACGAAACCATGAAACCCTATTTTTTTGCTTTAGCTTTCTTAGCTTTTCTAAACACTACTTTATTTTCTCAAACCCAGACCTCTGCTTGGTCAGATGAGAATTTTTCGGGTTTAGAATTCCGAAGCATCGGTCCAGCCTTTATGTCTGGTCGGATATCTGATATTGCTATTCATCCTGAGGATGATAATACATGGTATACCGCTGTAGCATCTGGTGGCGTTTGGAAAACGACGAATGCAGGTGTCAACTGGATACCCATCTTTGATGAACAAGGCGCCTTTGCTACAGGCTGCGTGACGATTGACCCCAATAATCCAAGTGTAGTTTGGGTCGGTACTGGAGAGAATGTTGGCGGGCGGCATCTGTCCTTTGGTGATGGTGTTTATCGCAGTGTTGATGGAGGAAAGACCTGGGAAAATATGGGACTAAAAGCATCCGAACATGTTTCAAAAATAATCATCCATCCGGATGATTCCAATGTGATTTGGGTGGCTTCACAAGGGCCACTTTGGTCAAAAGGTGGCGAACGAGGACTTTATAAATCAATTGATGGTGGAAAAAATTGGAAACGCACCTTGGGTAATGCTGAGTGGACAGGAGTAACCGATGTTGTGTTGGATCCTCGCAACCCAGACCGAATGTATGCTGCCACCTGGGATCGACATCGAACGGTTGCAGCATATATGGGCGGTGGCCCTGGTACCGCTTTGTATGCCAGTACAGATGGTGGGGAAAGTTGGGAAAAATTGACCAAAGGATTACCAAAATCGAATATGGGAAAAATCGGCCTCGCCATTTCTCCCCAACAACCAGATGTATTATATGCTGCGATTGAACTGAATCGGCGGAAAGGAGGAATATATCGATCAGCGGATCGTGGAGCAAGCTGGACAAAAATGTCTGATGCTGTTTCTGGAGCTACAGGTCCACACTATTATCAGGAGCTATACGCTTCCCCACATCAGTTTGATCGCTTATACCTTATGGATGTACGGATTCAGATATCAGAAGATGGAGGTAAAACTTTTCGTCGTATGACAGAGAAATATAAACATTCTGACAATCATGCGATTGCTTTCCGAAAGGATGATCCTGATTATTTACTTGTGGGTACGGATGGGGGCGTATACGAAAGTTTTGACTTGGCTAAAAACTGGCGCTTTATGGGAAATCTTCCGCTGACTCAATTCTACAAAGTTGCCCTTGATGATGCAGAACCATTTTATAATGTTTATGGAGGAACACAGGATAATAGTACGGAAGGTGGTCCTTCCCGAACAGATAACCTGCATGGAATTCAAAATTCCGATTGGCGGGTCGTCTTGGATTGGGATGGGCATCAACCAGCTACAGAACCCGGGAATC
>CAYQRA010000366.1:0-7005 GCA_964419315.1 uncultured Saprospiraceae bacterium
CTGGTAAATTCATCTCCTTTGCCAGTGATGCCCGTATTGTGTTTGCCTTTTTTGGCTTTTTTCAATTGACCAAAAACATCATCTAATGCTTTTTGGCGAATCTCAATTTCCATTTTTGCGGTAGGGGTAAAACCTGGATTGTTTTGATCCTGATTTTGGATATAGCCTTTGTCAATCAGATCTTGAATAAAATCTGCTAGGCCATAATTGGCATCCGTCAATTTATATTCTTTGTCCAACTCCGTCAGCCAAGACAAAGCTTCGCTCACATTACCAGAGGTATGCACGAGCAATTCCTTGAAAAGCTTTAAGAGTTTTTCAAAAGTAGAACCACTATTGGGATCTGGAGTAAATTCAGAAAATCGCCAACCGAGCATGGAGTTGATGTTTAACTTCTACTAAGTGAGAAGTATTGTTTTGTAAAAATGCTTTTACTTTTAGCTAGAGCCTGTTGCTTTATTTTCTGTACTACAGCATTCCGTAAGTTCCAAATAATTGGGTCGTTCAGAAGCGTTTTTATGGATATAACTCTTGATAATTTGGTCAGCATGAATAGAGAAAATACCAGGCATTTGGGTAGAATCTCCTAATTCTTGGGCGAGTTCTAATTCATGCCCTTGCTTTCTAGCCTCATAACCTCTGATCCAAGTACGCAATCCATAAAGTTGAGAAATTTTCCCTTTCATCAAGCCGAAAGCAACATAATAAGATTTGCTAGGATTGCTGATGTGTAAACACCCTTCCAAACCATATCTTTTAAAATACTTATCCGCTACTTGATCGGGTGCCATATGTACAAAAATTATTTTGACTCCCTTACTTTCGATAGATGCTCTGGATTCAGCCAAGTCAGAAAGTGCTTCTTTACAGAAAACACAGCCAAAATGCCGTAAAAAAACTAACATCACCTGAGTTTCATCTGAGATAGCCTTCAAACTATCCCCATTATTACACATCATTTCTTTGATCACATTGATGTTGATCGTTCTAGTCGCTTGCATAAAATCAATGCTTTTGTATGTTTAACCATGAAGTAACATTGAAAAAATAAGTCCGACGTTTCTCATTTAGTATAAGCACCTAACAGATTGAAAATGAGGATCTTATTTTTAAAACTGTACTAAGTAGAAAGGAAAGATAATGATCTTTCTACAGCTATCCACCTGCTAGCTAAAAATGTTTAGATCAAAATTATCCCTTTACTCCTTATTGTAACAGTAAAAATTAATGATTGTTTAAGGAAGAATTGAGTAAAATTTGACGCCTGATTGTCTTTTAGACTTCAGGATTGAGCCTAAAAAAAGGCATTTCACTTTTGTGAAATGCCTTTAGGTATAAGTTAAGCTAGGAATCTAGCTAATTTTCATCTTTGCGAAAGTCTTCATCACTGCATTTACGTGTGCAGCGGACTTGTGTAAAAGTTTTGTTTCAGACTTGTTAAGTTTCAATTCCAAGACTTCTTTGATTCCCTTAGCTCCCAATTTTACGGGGACTCCTAAGAAGATATTTTTCAAACCATACTGTCCTGTAAGGCGAGCACAGCAAGGGAAGATGCGGTTTTCATCTTTCACGATGGATTCTACCATTTGAGCAGCTGCAGCACCTGGTGCATACCAAGCCGAAGTTCCCATTAGTTTTACCAATTCTCCTCCTCCTTTTTTGGTTCTTTCTACGATGGCTTTAAGCTCATCTTTAGCAATCATTTCGGTCACTGGAATTCCGGCAACAGTTGTATATCTAGGTAGTGGTACCATCGTATCGCCATGGCCACCCATCAATACCGCTTGTAAATCTTTAGGGCTACAATCCAAAGCAGTAGCCAAAAATGCTCTGTAGCGAGCAGTATCCAAAATACCAGCCATTCCAAATACGCGAGAAGCATCCAGCCCAGAAGCTTTAAAAGCAGCGTGGGTCATCACATCCAATGGATTGGATACGACAATGATGATCGGCTTTTTAGAATATTTCATGATGCTTTTGGTAACCGAAGTAACGATTTTAGCATTGGTAGAAATAAGGTCGTCTCGGCTCATTCCTGGCTTACGTGGAATACCGGCAGTGATCACTACGATATCCGAACCTCTAGTTTTTCGGTAATCATCGGTACCAGTCAGCTTGGTGCTGTAATAGTCGATAGGCGCTTGTTGCCAGCTATCTAAAGCTTTACCTTTTGCAAAATCTCCTTTAAGGTCGAGGAGTACTACTTCTTTTACAATGTCTTTGTGTGCTAATACATTGGCTACGGTAGCTCCTACATTTCCGGCGCCAACTACGGTTACTTTACTCATGATATTTCTTAGATAATTTATTTAAGAACAGATATGCCCTCTAAGGAGGATGTGCTCTTGGGTTGAGAAAAATTATTTGGTTAGAATAAACTTTATTTTATTATTAGACTGCAGTAATCTGAATTCGGCACAAAAGTAACAGTTTTTTTATAATTTTTTTATACTAGTTTAATAAGGGAATGGGCAAACCCAATAAAAAGGAATGCCTTGACAGGACTATGTCGCTAGTAGCGTTTTGAGTCCATAAATATATGTGCTACTGAGCTTCTCGAAAAAACCACGCTACTGAATGTTGTTCCATAAGTTTGCTCCTCTTAATCTGGCTAAAGATTATATGGAATTTTATCGACTCAATAATTTAAGATAATGGTTTTGGTCAAATGATAGTTTTGCGCATAACAGTTGGAACTCTAATTATTCTCTTTTCTCATTTTCTACTGTCGTCCAAAAGACGAATTGAATTTATCTAGGTTTTTAGGAGAGAACATTAGGATTACTTCTTTCTAGAAAATATCTCCCCTAGAATTAAGTCAAACAATAATTTAAGGTCAATAAAGCCTTGTAATATATAGGTTTTAGAATAGTGAAAGGTTCTCAAAAAAGGAACAAAGGGAAAGGTGATTTTTTTTCAAAATATAAAGTTTATAGCTCTGTTATACTTCTGTGATATTTGGGAGCAAAACTTGCTATAGTTTTGTCATTGTAATCAACGAATATTTTTAAAATCAAAAAAGATAATAATGATCAAGTTTAGTAATGTATTTTTCGCTCTTTTAGTATTGGCTGTTTTTTCTTCTTGTGGAAAAGAGGAAACACCAGTAGATACTACCAGCACTTTGACTTTAAGTTTTACAGGTTTAGAAGACCTAGGTGCTGATTATGCTTATGAAGGTTGGATCATGGTAGATGGTACGCCTCAAAGTACTGGTATATTCAGCATAGGTGCTGATGGAACACCAGATCAATCCACTTTTAGTTTGAATAAAGCTGATTTGGATGCAGCTACTGCCTTTATTCTTACGATCGAGCCTTCTCCAGATGCAGATCCTGCGCCAAGTGATGTTCACGTTTTGGCAGGTGATTTTAGTGGAACTGATGCTGGTTTGACCGTTGGTCACTCGGCAGCACTCGGAAATGATTTCAGCTCTGCTGCCGGAAAATATATCCTTGCTACTCCAACGGATGGAAATATGGATATAGATGAAACCAGCGGTGTTTGGTTTTTAAGTTTAGCAAGTGGAATGCCTGCACCAGCTTTGGAATTGCCAAGTCTTCCTGCTGGTTGGAAATATGAAGGTTGGGCCGTAATTGATGGTACTCCAGTTTCTACGGGTACTTTCACCGATGGTGCCAAAGCAGATGACGCTGCTCCTTTCAGTGGTACAGCTGGTGGACCTCCTTTTCCAGGAGAAGATTTCCTAAATAAAGCTCCAGGTGCTCTTAATTTTCCAACAGATTTGTCTGGTGGTACGGTCGTGATCTCTATCGAGCCAAGCCCAGACAATAGTCCTAATCCTTTTGCACTAAAACCTTTGGTTGCTCAGGTGCCAATGGGAGCTGAAGATCATGTGACTTATGATATGGGTAATAATGCAGGAGCTAGCAATCCTGTAGGAACCGCTGCGAGATAATTAGATATTATTTTATAAGCTTTTTGTGATCACCTGAATGCCGACTCGTTTGGTGTTCAGGTTTTTTTATACCGCAAATAATTCACCTCGCCGCTCTAAAAGAACTTCTTTTAACCAACGAAAAAACCAGCGGCGACAAAAGACAATCAACCTTGTGAGCAAAGCCGGCCAAGTAATTCCTCCAGTAGCTAGCGCTATGGCAAAAGTGGCAACTTGTTTTAATATTTTTAGCGTTTGATCAATACTTTTAGCAGGGAGGTTAACCTCTTTGGATTGTTCCTGAAAATGGAGTTCTGCCGCTTGGGCATTTTCTTCGACGGATAAAAAATCTTGGTATTCATACTTTGGGGTATCCCAAATATCGCGTTCTCCCATTGGAAGACTCCTTCTTTTTCCAAAAAGAAAATCGAGACTTTGTACAAATAAAATGATGGATTCTCGCAAATCTTCATACAACATTCGGACAAAGTTTTTGAGGATTTGAAAACTAGCCTTTAAGCCTTTCCAAAGAATTTTTCCAATCCGACCAATCACTCTACCAAAAGAAAATAATAAACTTTGGCGGCCATGATAGGCGCGTCGAGGAAGTAGGTCTTCTTCTCTCTTTGATAAGTCCGTACTGTCGGTTTTTTTCCAGAGTTTTTGTGCGGTTTTATTATAAATTCTTGATTCTTCTGTGGCAAGATCTTGGCGATAATCAGCCATGATTTTTTGGTGATCCGGTGGAGCACTATCTAAAGGATGGAGTTCACAAAAACGATCTATGAGGTAGTGAATATTGACTAACCAATAGCCATCGTTTTTTGCACCGAGCGCAGCGAGGATGTATTTTAGGCGCAGTTGGGAAAGGTCTTCGCACATCTCTGCAATGGCGGTAAAAGTCTTTCCCGCAAAAACACTATCAAGTCGGCCATTATAATAGGCATTGGTCCACTGATGGATTTGCAGGACGCGAATTAAGAAGCAATTATAGGTGTTTTCACTAATCGACTTTAAAGCGCTTTGGTCTGATTGAGCAAAGATGTTTTTCTTGATTTGTTGGTAAAAGTCTGCTTGCAAAGAACGCTGCAATTGCGCTTTGAACCGAAACTTTAAACCATTGATTTTACTTTGTAGGGCTTTGAGTTGACCCTGTAGTTTTTGTAAACGTTCTTGTTGATTGGTGTTTTCTTTTTCGTTTTTTTGTAAGCGTTTTTTGTATGCTCGTTCCAGGTTACTTAAAGCTTTTTGTTCTGTTTTTAGAATAGCTTTTCTAGCTTTGATTTGCTTTCCTAAGTCTTTCTTCTTAGCTTTTTTTTCCGCTCTTTCCAATGGCCAAGTATTGGCTTGTGCCAGATTTTTTTCCATGTCTTGGAGCAAAAACTCTTGCTCTTGGATTAATTGTTTTTGTTGTTCTATTTGTTGCTCCAAATCTTTCTGAGCTTGGAGTCTGAGCTGGTATTCTTTTTTAAAATTGCGATGAACTTTTCGCAAAAGAAATTTGATTCTTTGAGATCTTTTGTACTTATTTTGATTGCGATTTTCGATGCGTTTGAGTTCTGCTAGTTCTTTGTCTAGGATCTTATCTTCCCAGTCGGCCAGTTCTTGGTCACAAGATTGCTCTTCCTTTGCTAATTTTTTTGATTTTTCTCGAATGCCTCGTTCTTCTTTGACCTCTTTTTGCAAATCTTTGGGCAAGTTTGCTGCGGAAAACTTAAAGACCAATACTGTTTTATCCAAGGCTCCTTTTTCACGAAGATGATGAAGCAGGGCTAAGAAATGCCCCGTCAGCTTTAATAGTTTGGGGGACTCAGGAGGAAGGTTGAGGTGTTTCCCCAATTGCTGTAAAGCCTGTAGGCTCAGGGGAGAAAATTTTTCTCCAATTTTCTCTAAAGGATAAAGCCCCAAAAGGTGTAAACGATAGTGCAGCAATCTTACGGTGAGGGTCAATTTGCCTTGCGCCGGCAATTGGAAAATCGGGAAGTCTCCTTCCAATGCGACCATGCTTTTTAGCAATTGCTCTTCTTGTAAACTAGCGGTCGCACGGCGCGACTTGGCTGCTGCGGCACTTAGTAATTTCTCTTGAAAACTATCTTTTCTAAATACCAGTAAAGCTTTTTTGATACCCCCCTCTTCTTTCCACGATAAGTAACCCAAATCTACCAAGCATTGGCGCAGTATTCGCGAGTCCCCTTTGTTCAACCAACTCCGTTCTTTTGTAGGGATAATGGATTCCCAGACTTTTGTTGCCATGATCGATTTTAGATTTCAAAAAGGGGACTTAAGTGAGAGAGCATAATTAAATGTGCTCTCTCACCATATGCTTACTAGGGTTTAAAATGATCGCTACTTGAGTACTTCTCCAATTTTCGTCCCCTTATATTCTTTGGGCTCTAAACCACCAACAATATTTTTGAAGCTAGCTAAATTATTGGCGCTAATGGCGAGTTGATTAGTGGAGATGATTTCTGTATTGCTTCCTCGGATTGTGGGGTATTCTGAATTGGGACCGACTCCGATCGTCCGGTAAACTTTTCGGACATAGGCGCAGGGTAAATCATAACGACCGACTAATCTATTTTCATTATTGATCAATGCAAAACTAATCTCACTTTCTGCTTGGGCACATTTTCCAGAAGTCATCGCCATCATTTTTGCGATATGTGCTTCTAGCTTTGTGAGTCCACCGGTTTCTATTTTTTCCTTATCAATATTCTTGCTGTTGACAAGATAAGTGGCGACATTTTCAGTCCCCGAACTAGGAAATACTACACGTACTACAGGGGCCTCCTGAGACAATAAAGGAACTTGCTCTGGTGCAGGGGCTTCAGGCGTACTCGCTTGTGGAGCATTGGCAGAGGAAGAAGTACTTTCACTGCTACAAGCAATGAGCAATAGGAGCGGGAATAGACTAGCAATTTTTAGAAGGTTTTTCATTGAAAAATGATTTTTGACGTTTTTTGATTGATGCGCTGACAACGTTTTTTGAAGAGTGAATGATCAGAGCAGGAGTTTTTTTATATTGGTTTTTATAATGGAAGTTGTTTTAAATTAGACAGATGATTTATTTGCAAGTCATTGAATTCCAATACTTCAGTTAATTTTTT
>CAYQRA010000367.1:0-6997 GCA_964419315.1 uncultured Saprospiraceae bacterium
GCATCCTGAGTAAGCTTGATGCCAGAGCATCAAAGGCTTTTTAACGAAGAATAAGATTGAAAATCGCTCATTATAATAAGTACATTAATCTGCTCACTAACTTAACTGAATCTATCTATTTTTTAATTTAAAAACCAAGAGAAATGAAATACATTTACACGATTAGTTTTTTACTCTTTTATCTAATTAGTTATGGTCAAATAAGTAATTGTGGCACGATTGCCCCAGAAACAATTTATAAATCAAAGAAGTCTCAAAGTAGTGATTGCCAGTGGTGCGATGATATACCTGGTATGATAGAAGATTGCGATGAAATTTGGATCAATGTAACCATGCATTTTATCTCTAATGGTGATTGTTCTGAAGGAGTACAATGGCAATGGGAAGATAGTGATGGATACGATGCTACGATAGATGCCGATGAAGCGATTGATAGAGCTCAAAATATGTTTGATGATGCCAATGCCTTACTGGAAGGAATGGATGAATCTGTAAATTGGGGCATGGATTGTTGGCCGACAGAAGGAGGCGAGACTTATACCGAACCGCTTTGCATGCCTTTAAGATTTCGATTTGCAGGGGTCGAATTTCATTGCAATGAAGAACTTTCAGACTCCAGCTCTACTGGGATTTTTCTAAGCAACAGTGACGAACATGTACATATTACTTTTTCAGAATATGCTGGAAGTGGTAATGGTGTAGCTAACCCCGCAAATAATACTTGTATGATTGAGAATTTTTCTGGGGATTTACTTACCCATGAAATATTGCACCTATTTGATATACATCATACTTCAGCAGGCCATGCTAACGGCTGTGATGACCTTCCAATATTTCCAGAGGACATGACCTGGGACAATCCATACAATAGTCAGACGGAAGATATTGACAACTGCTATTTGGGAGAACCTACCTACTATAATGATGAGACAGGAGAAACAATAGATCTATGTGATCCAGCAATTTTTAATCATGATATACATCCGTGTTGTGATTCCTGTAATTATAGTAATAATACAATGTCTTACAGTGGCTTCAATAATATACCCGGAGTTGCAACGCTTTCTCCTTGTCAGATCAATACGGTTCTAAATTCTTTGTGCGAAGATAACTGTGAATTAATCCATACCGTAATTCCTGAAAATGGTTGTCCTCCTGCAACCGCTTTTGCTTTTCAGCCACCCGGATTATTATATGAATATGAAGATTGTCAGATTTGTTTTTCTTTGACCGGTAGTGATCTCGCTACGGCTCACTATATAACGATGTTTGATGATTTGGGGAATAATATTTATCAAGGGCCTTGGGTAAAAGAAGAGCCAAGTTCGTTCTGTATAGCATCCACCTCTGATAATTCTTGGGCATATGGTATAGAAGCTAATTCCTCCTATTCCCTTGTTTTGACCGTCAGAAATAAATGTGGGGACTTTGATCAATTTACACTTGAGTTCACTACTCCAGGAGATTGCGATGAGCTAGTGGATCCCTGCTATAATCTACCACCGGAAATAACAAGTACCAACACTATTGTGATTAGTAATCAACAAGTTCAGAGAGAATATTGTTGGAGTGATGTAGGTGCGGAGTTCTACGAATTTACTTACCAACTTCCTGGTATGGAACCTGTAACTACCGTTGTCTACGGAACCTGTTTTATGACGCCGATCCTGACGATTTCTGAATTCATTAATATAGAAATAAGTGGGATAGTCCCCGTCTGTGATTGTTCGGAGGATCCACCAAGTTTTGAAATAGATATTACAGGGAATCCCTGCAATGAGAACTCCCAATTATGTTTAAATCTTTCGGGTGATTTGTCCTCAGAGTTTTATGAAGTTGAGTGGTATGGCCCCGATGGATTAATCTTTGTCTCCCAAAATGGCCCTACCTGTATGAATATAAATCCTGATATGCCTGACGGTAATTATTATGCAATCATTACTTTGTATTGGGGCCCGCAATACAAAAAAGTGAAATGTAGCGCGGTCTCTGCAAGCGTTTCTAAAAATTGTGGTTGCCCAGGGGAGCTAATTTTGGACTACAGTGTAAATTCGCGTTCCCTCTGTAAAGGAGATTTGCAGGTATGCGTCAGCGATGATTATGGATACCTAGGAGGGAGTAATCAATACTATACCATCACTTGGTTTTTTGATGGACTTTCTAGTGGTGTTTCTGCCAATGCTGGTGAATGTATGACTTTCCCTCCTGGAGTAGAAGATATTTCTGTTAGTGTTACTTATTATACAGGGCCTGAATATAAGAGAGAAATTTGTACCCTAAAAGGTGCCATTTCTTTTAATTGTGAATGTCCAGAAGATATTGTGGTAGAGGCCTCTAAAGATGATTGTAAAACATTTTGCATTGAGACCATTCCAGAAGATTTACTGACTCCCGGTTATTTTACCGCAACTTGGACAAGTTTTGGTCTACCACCTCAAGTGAGTACAAGTTTGTGTAAAACTTTTTCCCAAAATGGCCACTATACGCTTAGGCTTGAAATTTACAGCGATCCAAATCGGGAATTTCTTCTTTGTACTTTAAGGAAGATTGTTCGAGTTGATTGTAATGCTGATACTAGAGATCCTTTGTTTAGAAATGATGAATCCTTGGTAAGACAATTATCTGCCTATCCTAATCCTTTTCAGGATAAATTTTATATCGAAAGTCCAGAGGAAATAAAAGGAGGAACCTTGGTTATTTATAATGCGCTAGGTAAAGTGATGTTTACAAAGAATCTTGGCGTGGAGGAAGAAGATCCTTTAGAGATTTCCACCGAAGCTTTTGGAGCGGGGCTTTATATGGTCAAAATCTATAACGATACTGGTATTCAGTTTGAGACTAAAATGATCAAACTGAATTGATTTTAAAGTATGGGTTACTTTCATTTTTAAGTGGAAGTAATCCATACCAACTTTTAAATAGAGATTATTCTAAAATCGAAAAAGGAATTAATAAACTTTTGCTTTCCAGTTCGGATGTTAAAAAGGAAGTACCTTAGAAAAGTACAACTCTAATTCAAAGTTCAGTTTTGATAATAAATCGAATGGTTAAAAGTCCTTAAAATATTTTTGTAAACACTATACTTTAATTAGATTTGGCGATGGATTCCTCCATTATGTAATTTCAAAATATAAACCAATGAAAGCTAAAACCGCAGTATTTTTTTTGTTTATCATTTTTAATGGTCAAGCAGTTTTTGGACAATACTACTTTGAAGATGTTCCTATCACAAAGAACGTCATAGAAGTCACCCACATAAAATCCAAAAAATCATTCTTCCAGCCAAAAGAAAAATCCATACTTAAATACAAGGAAGGGAAGTTATTATCTGTGAAGAATTATAAAGGAAAAAAATTAGTAAAAGAAGAAACTTACGAATACAAATCAGTCGATAATAAAGAAGTCGTTGAAAGGATAAAGAAGAATAAAGAACAAGGTCTTACCTTCGTAAACTATTTTGATAAGGAAAAAAGATTGAACAAATCAGAAACCTACCTGACCAGCGATCTGGAATCTCCAACCTTAATTCACTCCGACTTTCGGTATAATGAAATGGGGAAAATGACTTTTTGTAAGTCAACATCAATTCAAAGCAACTCCCAAGAATTAGTTTCTGAACATTCCATAGAATACGTCAATAAGTATTTGAGGAAGAAAAGAATTACCTCTTCTTCTTTAGAAAATACATTTACGGAATCCATTCTTGAATATGACCCTACCTTTAGTTCCGCTATCAACACAAACTGTATTTATTACACTATTAATGGCGCAGAAAAAAGGTCAAAAGAACTTAAGGATAAACTAACTTTTTATTTGAGAAAATCAGAATGGTTTGAAGAGGGTATTGTTGAAATTAATGGTAAGAAAAAAAGTGCCTACAAAATTCTTACAAAACTTAGATACACCATTGACGACCAAGGCAACTTTATTGAATTGTATCAAATTAATAAAAAGGGAAAGAAGAAATTAATCGCAAAAAGAATCATACAGTATAAAGAAGGTGCCTAAGCCCCTGTTTCCCATTTGGTCAAAATGTTTTAAAGCAATCTGCGAAACCGACAAAAGAGGCTCTCGGGGTAAACCTGAGGGACAGCCCTTTTACCTTTATTTTCTTTTTGAATACTTAACTCAATGAAATCACTTTGACTCAAATGGATTCACTTTGAACAAAAAAAGAACCAGGAAACTTGCGCTCCCTGGCTCGGATATCAAAATGAAAAAACTGTTCTTGTTAGCACGTTTGAAAATTTTTATAACTGTTTCAAACGCAATTTCTTAATTGTTGATCAATTCGCCAATAGCAGAATCTTCCTTCTTCAAAGGTGCCCGGAAAACCAATTTGTCTTCAAAGGCATCCAAGACCACTTTGCTCTTCGGCAATACTTTTTGTAACAAAATCTGCTTCGATAATTCATTCAAGACTTGTCTCTGAATCACCCGTTTGATGGGTCTTGCACCAAACTGAGGATCAAAGCCTTGCTTCGCCAAGACATCCATCGCTTGTGGCGTGACGGTCAAGTAAATTTCCTGCTTTTCCAATTTTGCTTTGACGATCTCTAATTGGATATCAACAATCGCTCTGACATCTTTGACAGACAAAGGTTCAAATAAAAGTACCTCGTCAATACGATTTAAAAACTCTGGACGAACGCTATTCTTTAATCTTTCAAAAACCAATGCTTGTGTTTTTCCTAAAGTTTTTTTGCGATCCATTTCCTCCAAGTTTTCATATTGTTCCTGAATAATATCAGAACCAATATTCGAAGTCATGATGATAATGGTATTTTTAAAATTAGCGACTCGACCTTTATTATCGGTCAATCTTCCATCGTCCAAAACTTGCAAGAGAATATTGAAAACATCTGGATGCGCTTTCTCGATTTCATCCAACAAAATAACCGAATAAGGTTTTCTTCGAACCGCCTCCGTCAATTGGCCACCTTCATCATATCCAACATATCCTGGAGGCGCTCCAAGCAGTCGAGCAACGGAATGTTGCTCCTGATATTCACTCATATCAATTCGCGTCAATAAATTTTCATCATTAAAAAGATATTCCGCTAAGGCTTTGGCCAATTCTGTTTTTCCTACGCCAGTCGTTCCCATGAATAGGAAAGAACCAACAGGGCGTTTCTCATCTCCTAAGCCCGTGCGGCTTCGCCGGATCGCATCAGAGATCGCTTCAATAGCAGTATCTTGTCCGATCACTCGCTTATGCAATTCGTCTTCTAAGAAAATCAATTTTTCTCTTTCACTTTGGAGCATTCTAGTCACCGGCACACCAGTCCACTTGGCGACAATCTGAGCAATATCCTCTGCATCGACTTCCTCCTTGACCAAGAGGTTATTATTCGTTTGCATCTCCTTGAGTCGACTCATAAAAGAGGCCAACTGTTGTTGTACTTCTGGATTTCTTCCATAACGAATTTCAGCAGCTTTACTAAAGTCTCCCTCGCGTTCCGCTCGCGCTGCATCCACCTTCAATTGTTCCAATTCTTGTTTGGCCTGTTGTACACCAAGGACCACTTCTCGTTCACCTTCCCAACGTGCACGCAACTCATTGGCTTGCTCTTCGAGGTTGGCAAGTTCTACCCCAATCAAAAGCAATTTGCTTTCGTCTTTTTCTCTTTTGATGGCTTCTCTTTCAATCTCCAATTGCCGAATCTTACGTTCGATTTCATCCAACTCTTCTGGCATCGAATTCATTTCCATTCGCAATTTAGCAGCTGCTTCATCAATCAAGTCAATAGCCTTGTCTGGCAAAAAGCGATCAGAAATATAGCGCGTCGATAACTGTACTGCTGCTACGATTGCCTCGTCTTTGATATTAATTTTATGATGTGCTTCGTAGCGGTCTTTTAGTCCACGTAAAATCGAAACGGCATCTTCTTCTCCTGGCTCATCGACCAATACATTTTGGAATCTTCTTTCCAAAGCCTTGTCGGTTTCAAAATATTTTTGATACTCGTCGAGGGTTGTGGCACCAATGGCCCGCAAGTCGCCTCTAGCCAAAGCAGGCTTAAGAATATTGGCGGCATCCATCGCACCTTGCCCTTTTCCTGCTCCAATCAAGGTGTGAATCTCGTCGATAAAAAGAAATATTTTTCCTTCTGCTGCAATCACTTCATTGACTACTGCTTTGAGTCTTTCCTCAAATTCTCCTTGGTATTTGGCACCCGCAATCAGTGCTCCCATGTCGAGCGCAAAGACTTCTTTGTCGCGCAGGTCTTCGGGAATATCACCATTGATAATTCGGTGCGCCAAACCTTCTATAATTGCCGTTTTACCTACACCGGGTTGACCAATGAGAATCGGATTATTTTTGGTTCTTCTGGCTAAGATGTGTAGTACTCTGCGAATTTCTTCATCGCGGCCAATCACTGGATCTAGTTTTCCATTGCGAGCACGTTCATTGAGATTCACCGCATATTTTCCAAGTGCGTTATAACTATTTTCGGCACTAGAAGAAGTGACGGTATTTCCCTTGCGCAATTCTTTGATCGCCGCCGTCAATCCTTTTTGATCGACCCCACTATCTTTTAGCATTTGACTGGTCGAGTCTTTGATGCTTAAGATTGCCAAAAGCAAATGTTCGAGTGCAATGAAATCATCTCCAAAAGTTTTGAGGTAAGTATTGGCTTTTTGCAAAACCTCTCCCGTATTGCGAGAAAGGTGATGGGCGCCGCCACTAACCTTAGGATAAGATTGAATAATACTATCCAATGCTTTTTTGATCATCTCAAAATTGACACTCAGTTTTTTGAAAATAAAAGGCGCCAGGCTGTTGTCCACTTCCAAAATACCTTTTAAAAGGTGGGCAGGTTCAATAGCTTGATGCTGAAGCTCCATGGCAATTTGTTGAGCACGTTGGATCGCCTCTTGTGATTTGATGGTTAGATTCTTGAGATTCATATTGCTATGTTTAAATACTTTTTAGGACTTTTTAAGTTAGTGAGCAAATTAATGTACTTATTATAATGAGCGATTTTCAACCTTA
>CAYQRA010000368.1:0-6978 GCA_964419315.1 uncultured Saprospiraceae bacterium
AGCAGTTTTTACAGTTTCCCCATCTTGATAGGCAAAATTTAAGCGGTCGAAGAAATCCACCGCGTATTGACCTTCCAAACTTTTAACAAATTTGACGGAACTATCAATGGAGCAACCACTCGCTCCTGCTTGACTTTCATCCACCATCAAGACTACAAACTGCTGGTGGAAGAGTTTTCCATAGGCCTTTAAAGCTCGGTTGTGACTCACCCATTGATCCGCAAATTGATCAATTTGTGCAGTCATTTGCTCTGCTTCTAAAGCGCTAAAAGCTCGATTACTTTGGTAAATCCAGACCCGCGTGCTATTAGGTAAAATATCGTAAGACGTCATTTTAGTATTTCTTTTGTTTTTGGTACGGAAAGTTTTTATAGATTTAGGCTTCGCAATTTAAGGTAATCCTATTAGATTTAATACTTTGTACCGCAAATTCAATGAAGTTGTTTAAAAATCTTGTTTTAATCAAGTCTGTCCCCCTTTTAAAATGACTTCATTCAAAAATGAAAACTAAACCAAAAAATATTAGAAATGAAATTATTAAAATCACACCTTTTGTTATTTGCTTTTTTAAGTGCCGTAGTTGGTATCCAATCCTGTAAGAAAGATAGTAATAGCTGCCCTGCAATGGAATGTAATACGGGCGTACAAAACGCAGAAAGCTGCGACTGCGTTTGCCCAGAAGGTTATAGCGGAACAAATTGTGAGATCAAAGATCTCTGCATTGGCATCACCTGCGATAGAGGTAATTGTGTAGACGGCAATTGTGACTGTCCCGCTGGTTATACCGGTACGAAATGTGAGCTCTTCGATATCACCCAAGTACAAGCACTATTAGAAAATCATACGCCTAAAGAATTAGTGGATGCCGGAATCCCAATAGATAGCCTTTTTGGTAAAGGGTATAAAGATGGTCTTATCTTTTACTTCAACATCGATGATGGAACAGGAATGGTCGCCGCGACTCAAGATCAAACCGGTTTATTAGATGGCGTAGAATGGGGCTGTTATAATGAAGAAATCAAGGACCTAAAAAATGTATTTACGGATCCTACAAACCCAGAAACATTAGAAGGAACCAGAATTGGCGATGGCGAAAAGAATACAGATCTTATTTTAGATCCACTCACTGGATGTATGATTTCAGGGATTGCCGCACGATTATGTCGTAACCTCGGAGAAGAATGGTTTTTACCCTCCCGTGCCGAATTAAATTTAATGTGGACCAATCTTGCTGACCCTGATGGTGACCAAATTAATGAAGGAGTGGATGATCGAAATAACCTTGGAGGCTTTTCGACTGATCGCTATTGGAGTTCTACGCAATACAGTTCAGAAGCTGCGTGGATCCAAGAGTTCGATTTTGGAATGCAGACTCCCTACCCTAAAGACAGAGATACCGGACATGCGGTTCGAGCTGTACGGGCTTTCTAGAACTATCAGCAGATAAATAGATTTAACTATTATCGCTAAGCGTTCGGTTTTTTATAACTTAAAGTGGTAGTAGGTGCCTTTAGAATAATTTAGGGGAGCACCTACTACCCCTATTTTATTGTTTTTTTTATAAACCATTATTATCAACAATCAACTCAGCAAGGTCATAGACCATGACGGTTTCTTGTTTTTCTGCAGCCTTAACACCATCGGATAACATGGTGAGGCAAAAGGGGCAATTAGAAGCAATCACTTCCGCTCCAGTAGCCAAAGCTTCATCAGTTCGTTCGGTATTGATTCTTTTATCGCCCGGTTCATCTTCTTTCCACATTTGAGCACCACCCGCTCCGCAGCAAAGCCCTCTTTCTTTGGTTCTAACCATTTCGGTCAGGTCATTATTCAAGGCTTCTAAAACACTTCTTGGCGCTTCATATTCGCCATTGGCGCGTCCGAGGTAACAAGAATCATGGTAAGTGATTTTTTTACCATTCAAAGTTCCTCCTCCCTCTATTTTCAAACGACCGGAGCCGATTAATTCTTCGAGTAATTGGGTGTGATGAAGGACTTCATAATTCCCTCCTAGTTTTGGATATTCATTTTTCAAAACATTGAAACAATGCGGACAGGTGGCCACAATTTTCTTGACATTATACATCTTGAGGGTCTCAATATTTTGTAAGGCAGCCATTTGAAAAACAAATTCATTACCTGCTCTTCGTGCTGGATCACCCGTACAGCTTTCCTCATTTCCAAGGATTGCAAATTCGATTCCTACTTCGTTTAATATTTTACAAAATGCGAGGGTTACTTTTTGAGCACGGGCATCAAAGCTTCCGGCACAACCTACCCAAAAAAGAATTTCTGGTTCTTGACCTGCCGCCGCCATATCGGCCATTCTTGGTATTTTCAATTCTTTATTTGACATTTTTTTGATTTAGTTTCTAAGTGTACTTTTAAAATATTTTCGCTAAAAATTGAACGTATAATCTGGTGCGCAGCTTGAAGCTGCCCGTCAGATTGGAATCAATCTTTACTCATTGCATCTACGGCCCATTTATCTCGATCATCAGGTATTTGCCAAGCAGAACCACTGTTTTCTATGCTGGTAAACATCGGGATCAAATCCGCAGGACCAGCGGATTGCGTAAGGATTTCATATCGACGCAATTGCAAAATAATATCCAATGGATTGATCATCACTGGACAAGCTTCAACGCAGGCATTGCAGGTGGTACAAGCATGTAACTCTTCGGTACTGATGTAATCAAAAAGGTTTTTTCCATCCTCATAATTAGCCTTGGTAAGCGCATTGGCCTCGCTGCGCAACTCCTCTTGTATCCATTTGAAATGTCCGCTATCGAGGTTATTTCCAATTTCTTCTGCCCGATCCCTGACGTCCATCATGACCTTACGTGGAGATAGTTTTTTTCCGGTAATATTAGCTGGACATTCTGAGGTACAACGGCCACATTCCGTGCAAGTATAGGCATCCATAATGTTTTTCCAACTTAAGGAAAAGACATCATTTGCACCAAACTCGGGTAATTCCTCGTCCATTGCGGGGGCATCTCCCTCTGGTAAAAGGCCCATCATAGATTTTACCTCATCCATGATTTCCGGCATATTATTCATCTCTCCTTTGGCTTGCAAACGAGCATACCAAGTATTGGGGAAAGCCAACATAATATGTAGGTGCTTGGAAGAAGGCAGATAATTGAGAAAAGCAAAAACCGTGAGGATATGTAACCACCAGCCAAATCGTTCTATAATCAGTAATACCCCTTCGTTTAGTCCGCCGAGCAAGAGTGGACCAAAAGTACCAGAGAATAAGACAAAGCCCGTGTTGTGAAAATGTTCTGGATCTAATTTTTGCAAAACAGCATCCGCCCCATTCATAGAAAAAATACCAATGAGTAGCACCAATTCGCCAATGAGAATCAAATTGGCATCTAGTTTGGGCCACCAAGTCATTTCAGATTTATGAAATCGTGGAATTTTTAAAAGGTTGCGTCGGGCTAGGAATACAAAAGTTGCGACAAAGGCAAGGACCGATAAAACCTCAATGATGTTGAGCATGATGGGATACAAAATCCCAATTTTATCGACAAAGAAACGGTGAGTTCCAAAGAATCCATCGATTAGGATTTCTATTAGTTCCACTTGCGTAAATAGAAATGCTACATAAATAAATAAATGGAAAGTAGCTGGAATCCAGCGCTTAAACATTTTCTTTTGGCCGAAGGCGATGAGCATAACATTTTGCCATCGTTGACCTTCATCTCCACCAATTTCTTCGTCTTTTCCGAGCAGAATATTCCTTCGAATCGTCATAAACTGTCGAAAAGCATAAGAAAAAGCAGCTATGGTGACAATGGCAAAAAATAATTGTTGCAACATAGTTTTAGGTTGATTTTTTAAACGCTGTGTGATATGGGCCTCAATAATATCGTTCTTTGACAAACCGAGACCATTGGACTCCCAATTTACGATCTAATCTAGATTAGCAAAAAAAATACTAGTAATTTTATCTTTAACGGGTTTAAGAAATAATTGTTTTTACAAGAATAATTACCTTAGCTGCCATGAAACTCTTGGACAAACGGCAAATCGAGCGTAAAATACAGCGCTTGGCCATACAAATACTAGAAAATAACCTTGGCGAAGAAGAAATTATCTTGGCCGGCATCAATAATAATGGTTTGACCTTTGCCAAATTATTATTTAAGCGGCTAAGGAAAATTACGGAAATTCCGATCACTCTCACTCGTATTAGGTTGAGCCCTGCTAATCCGATTTCCTCTGAGGTCGAGATCGAAATGGCTATACAAGATTTGGCAGACAAGGTAGTTATTATTGTGGATGATGTCGCGAATACTGGACGCACTATATTCTATGCTTTCAAACCTTTGATGGAAGTTTTACCCAAAAAAGTAGAAGTTGCAGTATTAGTTGATCGAAAACATAAATCATTTCCGGTAGAAGTTAATTATTGGGGATTATCCTTAGCAACGACGGTTCAGGAGCATATTGCGGTGACGATCGCAGGGAAAGGAGAAATTGCGGTACATTTAGACTAAATCTAGGCGCTGTAATTTTTCTTTTATCTCAGGAATTGCCTTTTGTCCAGCTTCATAACCAATTTGGTACATCTCCTCGATTTTTTTAAACCGAAAAACATCATAGTGATAGAGTTCTTGCGGTTCTATCAATACATCACAAAGTCCTCTCCCGGAGCTACTATTGACCTGAATTCCGAGGTAGACACAGCGCATCGCTACTCCGACCATGCCGCCTACTTTCTTTTTGGAAATTGGAACAGTGGGCATGACATTGATCCCCACCAATACCTCGCATTGATCTCGAATGCACTGGACTGGAAAATTATTCATCGCTCCCCCATCTACATACCATTCGCCATTAATTTCTACCGGTTTGAAAAGCATTGGAATGGAACCGCAAGCTTGTACTACAGAAAATAAAGGTCCCCTATTGAAAACCACCATTTCTCCCCTTTCCAAATTGGTGGTTCCAATGTGTAAGGGAATTTTTAGTGCCTCAAAGGAATCCACGGCGATCAATTTGGCCATTTTATCTCTTAAGAAAGTAAAGGGAGTTATTCCATTACTTGGAAAACTTAAACGATATGCTTTTAGCAAACTCGATTGACCAATAAAGTCCATAATACTTTTGGGGCTTTTGCCAGAAGCATACAAAGCACCAACAATACCGCCTGCACTCGTACCGGAAATCACATCTGGAGAAATCCCTGCTTCTTCAAAAGCTTGTAAAACCCCCACATGAGCGGCTCCACGAGAGCCGCCACCAGACATCCCTAATCCCAATCTGTATTTTCGTTGATTCATATTTTCCGAAAGATTATAAAACTTGGTTCTCTGACAAGCCTCCGGTGTCGGTTTGTCCAAGAACGTAAAACTTCAAGGAATCAAAATTTTGGTAAAAATACTATTAAAATTATAGTTCTTTAACAAACCGATCAAGGAGATGCTCTAAATTTCTAATTTCTATTCTAAAATATTCACTAGTTCCTTACTTTGGATAAAAGCAAAATCCCTCCAATTTATGTTGGAGGGATTTCAATTTTAACAGAGTACTAGTAGTATCCTGTGGTATTATTGCTTTACAACTTCCGTTGTCCAGCTTCCTTTTTCATTATAAAAAGACAAGAGGTAAATACCCGATGGTAAATCCGATAAATCCATACTTGAGCTTTGCTCTGGTCGAAGATCCGTGAAGATCACTTGTCCCAATAAATTTCTCAATTGGATGCTTGCTACCTCTTCTTCCAAAATGATTTCTAAGCGATCACTTACTGGATTAGGATAAACTTGGATATTACCAAATGCTTCTGCATCCTCTACACTACTAATCAAATCAATATCTGCTAGGTATCTTGGTAAAAGTTGGTACCCGGTATCAAAAGGAGGATCAAAAGTAAATTGGCCACCAATACCTGTTAGGTTGAAAGATTGGTTAATTAATGGCGAATTATAAACATCCATTACGTCATTGTCGACCCGCATAAAGAAGTTGTCCGTTCCGTTAGTCACTTCTACATTAAAACCAGAATTACCAGTCCCCCAATCTGAACCATCTACGATTGTCAAATTCTGAATCGTAACAAGTTTAGAATCTGTATCTTCTCCTAAAGCCGTAACTACTTCTGGGATATGCAAAGGATTGTCTTGAGAAACCATCCATACGGTATCAGGGTTCATTTGAGTCATTCCACGGAAAAAGCCTACAGATCCTTGGATCACCACCTTGTCTCCCTCTTGCACGCTATACCCATAATCGCCATCACCATACAATAAACCAATTCCCGCATCTGCATCGTTTTCGTCGATAATCGTAAATTGAAGACCTCCAGAACTGGCAGTCATATTTACACCATAAACGATTCCGGTAATTTCACAAGTGACTCCCAAAGAATCAGGTTCACCAGCAGTTGTAGTGGTAATGGTCGCAATGTCATACATTGGATAAGAGATTGGGCAATTGATCGTTACATCGACCATAGCAGTATCACAACCTACATTATCACAAATAGCATAAGTAAAAGCATCCGTTCCACACTCATCTACATCAGGAGCATAAGTAATGGTATTGTCCATATTTACACCAGCCGTTCCGATCATAGGAAGGGTAACAAGGTACATGGTATCCACAGGATTCGGTAAACCATCATTTCCTAAAACATTGATGGTGACTGGCATATTGATATCTGTTACAACAATGTCGTCAACTGCATCGATGGTAGGAGGAATAATAGGAATAATATCCGCGGTATATCGAGGGAAGAATTGATACCCTTCATCTTTCGGCTCAGAACTATCAAATTGAGAACCGATACCGATCGCATCAAATGATCCAGTCGGAGCAGCAGCAGAAAATAAATCTACAGAGTCATCAATTCTCATAGTAAAGGTATCTGTACCATTGGTTACATCTACATTCCAACCAGAATTACTGGTACCAGGCCATTGGCTAGGATCAGCCAAGTAAAGATTATTAATTCGGATCAACTCA
>CAYQRA010000369.1:0-6968 GCA_964419315.1 uncultured Saprospiraceae bacterium
CTTTTAGAAAAGACTGGAACGGCACCAGAAGAGGTCGAAATGTTGCTTTGTGCTACGATTACCGGAGATCGGGTTTTTCCTGATACTGCCAATACTATATCCGATAAAGTAGGTGCCAAAAATGCTTTTGGCTTTGATATTAATGCTGCTTGTTCAGGCTTTTTATATGCTTTGTCCACCGGAGCCAAATTTATAGAAACAGGCACTTATAAGAAAGTTATTATCGTAGGTTTGGATGTAATGTCTTCTATTATGGATTATACAGATCGTAGTACCTGTATTATTTTTGGAGATGGGGGAGGAGCAGTATTGCTGGAACCTCGGGAAGATGGTTCTGGATTGCAAGATGCCGTACTTCGAGCAGATGGTTCTGGAAGAGATTTTCTAAACATGAAAGCAGGGGGGTCTTTACATCCTACTTCTGCGGAAACCTTAGCCAATAATGAGCATACCGTTTTTCAAGAAGGGCGCACGGTATTCAAGCATGCCGTGAAAGGAATGACCACAACGGTAAAGGAAGTCATGGCTAAAAATAACTTGAAAAACGAAGATGTTGATTGGTTAGTACCGCATCAGGCGAATATTAGAATTATCAATTCGGTAGCCAATGCCCTCGATTTTCCGATGGAAAAAGTGATGGTGAATATTGAGAATTATGGAAATACAACTGCTGGAACACTACCACTTTGTCTATGGGATTATGAACACCGACTGAAAAAAGGAGATAAAATTATCTTGACCGCATTTGGTGGCGGTTTTACTTGGGGAGCAACTTATTTGGTTTGGGGCTATGATGGTCCTGCCAAAAGTTAAGCCCTTAATCAAATTATTGAAAAAAGAAAAGCCATATTTTTAATATCTTTGCAGAGCTTTTTGAAAAAAATATTTATTTCATGGTAAAGAAGCAAAGCTTTTTATAGGATTTCCTAAATTTATAGGACCCAAAGTTGATAAGCTTTTTCAAAACCAAATTAACGTTTTAAATCCATTATATAATGGCAAGTACTTCTGATATCCGTAATGGACTTTGTATTGATTATAATCACGATATTTATTCTGTAGTAGAATTTCAGCATGTAAAGCCTGGTAAAGGAAATGCTTTTGTCCGAACCAAACTCAAAAGTTTGACTTCAGGAAAAGTCATTGATAATACTTTCCCTGCTGGCCATAAGATCAGCGTAGTTCGGGTAGAGCGTCGAAAATTCCAGTTCTTATATAATGATGACTCGGGCTTTCATTTTATGGATAACGAAACTTATGAGCAAATTGCGATCGAAGAAAAAATGATCGAAAATTCGAATTTGCTAAAAGAAGGTCTCAATATTGAAATCTTATTTCACGCTAAAAAAGAAATTCCACTTACCATCGATCTCCCTCAATACATTACGCTTAAAGTAACTTACACGGAGCCCGGACTTAAAGGAGATACGGCTACTAATGCCATGAAACCTGCAAAATTAGAAACCGGTGCAGAAGTTAGAGTTCCCCTTTTTATTAATGAAGGAGATCTCGTAAAAATAGATTCGCGAAATAGTTCCTATGTAGAACGCGTCAAACAATAATATTTATGAATTTTAAGGAAATCCAAGACCTCATCCGACTGATCAATAAGTCCAACCTCACTGAGTTTAAAATGAAAGATGGAGAATTTCAACTTTCTATTCGAACCAAAAAGTACGGCCGATCCAGACAAAACCAAATTGTACAACCTCAACAACAGATTGTACCTATTCAGGCTCCCATGCCTGTACAAACAGTGGTACCGCAAGCACCAGCACCTGCTTATGAAACAGCACCAGCTGCCAAAGCAAGTAAAGAGAGTGCTGCTAGCGAAAACGTAGAATCAACCTATTTGGAAGTCAAATCTCCAATGGTTGGTACTTTTTATCGTTCCCCTTCTCCTGACAAACCTCCGTACAAAAAAATCGGCGATAGTATCGCTACTGGTGAGGTCGTTTGTATCGTAGAAGCAATGAAACTCTTTAATGAAATTGAATCAGAAGTAACAGGTAAAATTGTAAAAGTAATGACTGATGATGCTTCTCCTGTAGAGTATGATCAAGTTTTATTTTTGGTAGACCCCAACGCTTAACGTACTCAATTTTAGAATCCTGAATTGTTAAACTCATTTGGTAGTGGCTACCAAATTCGAGTTTATCACCAAAGAAAACGGCATGTTTAAAAAGATACTGATCGCAAACAGAGGCGAAATCGCTCTCCGTATTGTCAGGACTTGTAAAGAAATGGGAATCAAGACGGTTGCAGTATATTCTACTGCGGATCGAGAAAGCTTGCACGTTCGTTTTGCGGATGAAGCAGTTTGTATTGGCCCGCCTTCTTCCGCCGAGTCCTACCTTAATATTCCAAAAATTATGGCGGCTGTCGAAATTACCAATGCGGATGCTATCCATCCGGGCTATGGTTTTTTGGCAGAAAATGCAGACTTCGCGGAAGTCTGTGCAGAGTATGGCATCAAGTTTATCGGTCCTAGTCCTTCACAAATAAGAAAGATGGGGGATAAAATTACGGCCAAAGATACCATGATAAAAGCTGGAGTACCGGTAGTCCCGGGGTCTGGTGGCCTGCTAACGGATTTGAAATCTGGCCTCAAAATCGCCGAAGAAATTGTATATCCGGTTATCCTCAAAGCAACTGCTGGAGGTGGTGGCCGTGGGATGCGAATCGTATGGAAACCAGAAGATTTTGAAGAGAATTGGCAAAAAGCTCGACAAGAAGCAGGAGCTGCTTTTGGTAATGATGGGATCTATGTGGAAAAGTTTATCGAAGAACCTCGACACATTGAGTTTCAAATTGCTGGCGATCAACATGGAAATGTGGTGCACCTCTCAGAAAGAGATTGTTCTATTCAACGGAGGCACCAAAAATTAGTAGAAGAGTCTCCTTCTCCTTTTATGACCAAAGCTTTGCGTAAAAAAATGGGAGAAGCTTCCATTCTTGCAGGAAAAGCAATCAATTATGAAGGCGTTGGAACAGTAGAATACTTGGTAGACAAACATAAGAATTTCTACTTTATGGAAATGAACACCCGAATTCAGGTGGAGCATACCGTAACGGAAGAAGTGATCGACCACGATCTGATCAAAGAGCAAATTAAAATTGCTGCAGGAGCATCCATCTCTGGCAAAAACTATGTTCCTACCATGCACGCCATTGAGTGCCGGATCAATGCAGAAGATCCTTTTATGGATTTTCGGCCAAGTCCAGGAAATATCAATTCTTTTCATAGTGCCAAAGGGCACGGAGTGCGGGTAGATACCCATGTATATGCTGGCTATACGGTACCTCCTCATTATGATTCGATGATTGCCAAGCTCATCTGTCGTGCCCGAACGCGCGAAGAATGCATCAAGAAAATGGAACGGGCACTCGATGAATTTATTATCGAAGGTATCAAAACGACTGTCCCTTTCCATCAGATGCTGATGAGAAATGAAGACTTTAAAAAAGGAAATTTCAATACTGGATTTTTGTCCACCTTTGATTTTGAAACGGGCCAAACCATTAAGCCAGAAAAAGAAGAAGAGAAAAAAAAATAGGCGCTTAGGGTATGCAAAATTGACCTTAAAAAACGTTCAATAAAAGTAAAAAGCCTCATCTGTAAAGACGTGGCTTTTTGCGTTTTAATGAGGAGCGCCATTTTTAAATAAAATTTCTTATAGCGATCCAATCAACAAAAAAATACACGTGAAAAATTACCTTAGAATATTGCAATATGCCCGCGCTTACCGCAAGCAAGTCGTGCTGGCCATACTGTTTAATATCTTTATGGTGCTCTTTTCTTTGGTC
Organism: uncultured Saprospiraceae bacterium; assembly: GCA_964419315.1. Lineage (GTDB taxonomy): Bacteria > Bacteroidota > Bacteroidia > Chitinophagales > Saprospiraceae > CALLVY01. The sequence goes on from CAYQRA010000369.1 coordinate 3,808, forward strand.
TCCGTCACGATGTTGATTCCGATCTTGAAGATCATCTTTGAAAATACCAAAACGACTACAGAGCCAATGGCTTATGCTGGTTTGGCTCAGTTGCGGGCGTTTTTGGAAAGTCAGCTCAATTATTGGTTTACCCATTGGAGTGCCGAATATGGGACTCGAAAAGTTTTATTGTGGACTTTGGTCTTTGCAGCTTTTATGTTTTTATTTAAAAATATTTTTCGCTACCTCGGATCTATTTTTATTGTTTTTATTCGCAATGCGATCGAAAAAGATTTGCGGAACGATATCCATCTTAAGGTCCTTAATTTACCGCTTAGCTTTTTTACCGAAAAAAGAAAAGGAGATATTATCTCTCGATTGACGACCGATGTATTGGAAATTCAATGGGCTATTTTAAGTACCATTCGTCGATTGGTGGAGGCGCCTTTGATGATCGTTATTACCTTGGCTTTGATGGTCGTCTTAAGTCCTAAGCTTACTTTTTTTGTAGTGATAATGATTCCGATTACGGGTTTCATTATTACCTACATCGGTAATTTTTTAAAAAAACCTTCTGAAAAAGCCAAGGAAGAATTGGGGAAATTATTAAGCCTGATTGAAGAGAATATCTCGGGATTGCCTATCGTAAAATCTTATGTGGCCGAAAGTTTTGTGCAAGAAAGATTTAAGGAGTCTAATGAAAAGTATTTTCGACAAATGAATCGGATGGAATTCCTACGGGAAATGTCTTCACCGGTTAGTGAGCTCTTGGGAACGATAGTGATCCTAGCAATCATCTGGTTTGGTAGTCAATTGATCTTAGACCAAGGAGAATTAGAACCGGAGGTTTTTATTACTTACATCGCTCTTTTCTACCAAATTATTAATCCTGCCAAGGCGATCTCTGTAGCGATCTATGATATCAAAAGAGGAGATGCTTCTTCGGAGCGGATCATTAAATTATTGGATACGATTAATCCACTGGAAGACCAGCCGGGAGCCTTGGAAAAGCAAAGCTTTGAGCAGGTCATCGAATTGAAAGGAGTGCAATTTAGATATGAAGAAAAGGATATTCTAAAAGGAATTAGCTTTAATATTGAAAAAGGTCAATCGGTGGCTTTGGTGGGACAATCGGGAAGTGGAAAATCTACCTTGGCTTACCTGCTGAATCGATTCTATGATATAGAAGGAGGAGCTATTTTACTGGATGGAATTGATATTCGAAAAATGCGCTTGGCAGACCTGCGGAAGATGATTGGTTATATCTCCCAAGATGCCGTTCTTTTTCATGATACCGTTAGGAATAATTTACTCTTTGGAAATGAGGGCGCTAAGGAAGAAGATTTGATCGCAGCAGCAAAGGTGGCCAATGCTCATGATTTTATCTTGCAACTCGAAAAAGGCTACGACACCAATATTGGGGATGCTGGTCAAAAGCTAAGTGGCGGCCAAAGACAAAGATTAACCATCGCTCGTGCCATTCTAAAAAATCCACCGATTCTTATTTTAGACGAAGCTACTTCTGCCCTCGATTCGGAAAGTGAAAAACTGGTACAAGAGGCACTGTTAAAAGTCATGGCCAACAGAACATCGATGGTGATCGCTCATCGTTTGTCTACGATCCAACATGCCGACCAAATTATCGTTTTGCAAGAAGGAAGAATTGTAGAAAAAGGGCGACATTTGGATTTGCTAGCGCTTGATGGGCCTTATAAAAAATTGGTAGCTTTACAGACGCTATGATTGATTTTACTAGCTTTTTAGATCTCTCCTGCAAGAGACATTCAAATGTTGTAACTTTAGGCTCTGTTTTATAAAAAAAATTATTTTAATCGCACTCAAACCTAAATTTAAAAGTGGTAAAATACCCATAATGAAAAGATTATTATCCTTTCTGGTTTTTATTTTATTGGGGCAGGGACTTTGGTCCCAGATCACCATTGATAATAGTGTTTTTCCAATAATAGGAGATACTTTGGTCACCGTCTATGATGGGGTTCCTATGGGGGTATCTATTGGTGCAGCTGGTCCTAATCAAATCTGGAATTTCTCTAAGTTGCAAGGCTTAATGAGGAAAAGCATTTATACCAATCCAACAGAAGGAAAGAATAAATCGGCCTTCCCCGGCGCAGATATGCTGAGAAGAGATAATGGAAATAGGGAATTATACATCAATGCGACGAAAGCCAAATTGGAATACATGGGTTTTGCCGAAGCGGACCTTATTGGTATAGATGTAGAGACGCTTACCAAATTTGCACCAGCCTTAGAAGAACTACAAGTTCCGCTAAATTATCAAGATAAAAAGACTAGTAATTCCAAAACTACGCTTGCATTTGGTGTAGAATCTTTACCGGGCTATCTACTGGATAGTTTGCCAATTAGCCCAGATTCTGTTCGCTTAAGAGTAGAAATTCAAAGAAATGATGTGATAGATGCTTGGGGGGTATTGTCGATTCCAGGGGGAGATTATGAAGTGCTCCGCAAGAAAAGAACCGAGATAAGAAGGACTTTTATTGATACCAAAATCAGTTCTCTGCCTTGGTTGGATATGACAGATGCGATGAATAAAGATTTGGCTTTTGTGGGCGAAAAAACCACGACTCAATATTATTTTATCTCAGAAGAAGAGAAAGAACCTATTGCGATTTTGGATGTTGATCCCAAAACTAAAGTTGTACAAAAGGTGGAATACAAAGCGAATAATGTGAAGAGTAATATCAATTATATAAATAAAGGAAAAGTCGATGTCTTTGCTTATCCAAATCCAGCTATTGAGGAAGTTCGTTTTGAATTCTTAAATCTGCCCAAAGGAAATTATAAGTTGAGTATTTATAATATACTTGGGGTAGAGGTTTTAAAGGAGGAATATAAGATTGCAAATAATCGTACTGCCAGAGTAGATCTGACCGAGTTTCGGAAAGGGACTTATTTGTATAGCTTAGTTAATGAAAAAGGAAAAACCATTACTACCAAGCGATTGATTATTCTCCGTCCTTAAAACAGTTTCGTCACTCACCGCTTTCAAGAAAAATATCTTCCCTTATATTTTAGTTGAACAAAAAAAGAGCCACTCTGAAGAGCAGCTCTATAGACCTATTGGTCTTTAGTTCTTGGATACCAAAAGGGTATCTTTTATATTTTCGGTTTTGGGACTAAAGTTAACTATTAGCCCACCCAGG
>CAYQRA010000370.1:0-6967 GCA_964419315.1 uncultured Saprospiraceae bacterium
ATCCTACATTATTTACAATCCCATAAATCAAGGCCCCTTTCTGTTTGGCCAACTCTAAGGCCGCCAAGGTATCTGCCGTTTCTCCAGACTGTGATAAAGCAATGACTACATCATCGGAGTTGATGATTGGATTTCGATAGCGCAATTCAGAAGCATATTCTACTTCCACTGGAATACGCGCCAATTCTTCAAACAAATATTCTCCTACCAAACCTGCATGCCAAGACGTTCCACAGGCTGCAACGATAAATCGTTTGGCTTGCGCAATTCTATCTCTTACTTGCTCTTGTTCTAAGCCACCAACTCGAATCCAACCTTCGGCCGCATTCAAGCGACCACGCATACAATCTGCGATCGTCTCTGGTTGTTCGTAAATTTCTTTTAGCATAAAATGCTCGTACTCTCCTTTTCCCAAGCTCTCTATCTTCATGTCCAATTGCTGGACAAAGGGCATTTTTATTTCGTTGCCAATATCCTTGATTTGCATTTCCCCATCTCGGTTGACCATCGCAATTTCTTCATCATTGAGGTAAACCACTTTTTGGGTATGTTCTATAATCGGGGTAGCATCCGAAGCCAAGAAAAATTCACCATCGCCAACACCAATAACCAAAGGACTCGCTTTTCTTGCGGCTACCAATTTGTCTGGTTCATTTTTATCTAGTACCACAATTGCATAAGCTCCGACTACTTTGGTCAGGGCAATTCGCACCGCCTCTTCGATAGGCAGGTTACTTCGCGTTTGTAATTCTTCGATCAAGTGTACCAATACTTCGGTATCCGTTTCACTTTTAAAAGTGTGTCCTTCTTTGATCAAGGCTTTTTTGAGTACCGAATAATTTTCGATGATTCCATTATGAATCAAAGTTAATCTTCCGTTCCCTGATTGATGCGGGTGGGCGTTGATGTTATCCGGTTTTCCATGGGTTGCCCAACGGGTGTGAGCGATTCCGATCGTGCCTTCAGTGTTTTTACCTTTGACAAAATCGACCAATTCTTGTACTTTTCCTTTTCTTTTATAGGTCAATAAATCCCCGTTATACAAGGAAACCCCTGCGCTATCATACCCGCGATACTCTAGCCTTTTCAAGCCATTGATCAATATTGGGTAGGCTTTTCTTTCTCCGATATAGGCAACAATTCCACACATAATTGATTATTTTTTCGTAAAAAATGGGATTGAATAATTGGACAGTAAAAAATTAATACACTTGTTTTTCCCGTCCTTTAGAAAGTATTTCAATGGATTAAAGTACATTCTTATTGTCCTTAATCCTGTTTTTTTAGGAAGGGTTTAAAGAACTAAACCAATCCAGTCAGCTTTAGAGAGGCAGCTCTCCTACTAAACAATTACGCTTATTGGGCTTCACTAATTGTCTAATTGGGTATAAGTCATTTCAAATTCCACAGGAAATTGGGAATGGCCTGCCCCATATATTACTACTCTTTTTGTAGATTCTTGTTTCGGAAAAGCACGTAAAAAGAATTTCACACTTCCCGTTGTCTTTTCAATAATTTTTCGATTGAGATAAGAAGCAATATTCATGGTATATTTTTGTATAGTACTTCCATTTACTTCCTCAGAACTCAGCGTTCCGTCAAAAGCAGCACCATTCTGAACGACATCATCAATCGTCAAAAGCGTTTCTCCATCTTCATCTTGTACCGTCAAAATCAAACGATCCGTAGGGGTGTAGACATCCGTCATATCTTCCATTAATTCTGCAACATAAAAATTCAGCTCTGCTTTGTTTACAATAATATCTCCTAAACTAAACAGGTGCGGAATTTCAAGTTCAATATTCGGTCCTGCCATCGCTTGCAAGAAGGCAAGGCTATCTCCTTTTGTTGGATCATTGATAAAATCTTCTACTATAGCTCCTGAAAAATCATGCTCGATGTTAACATGTCGGGGAGTGGTCGTACCCGTAACTCCAAAATCATAAACCGTTGCAACCGTATCAGGTTCTGAAGTAAAATTTCGGTAGTACAATCTTAAACGGGTAAAAGAAGAATTCATGTTAAAACTCATCAAACCTTTGGTTGGAGTCGTATTAGCAAGTTCAATTTTAAGTCCTTTCAGCATCTCAATAAAAGCCCCTTCTTCGTACCAAGCCTCATTCAGCATATCTTGACCCAACTGATCATCTAGGCGGATGCTAATAAAATTAGATTCGACCGTATCTCGATCCAATACCGTAACATAATCTGCCCTTTGTAAAGGTTCAGGAGTAAAATTGATACTTCCAATTGGAGACATATCTGCACTAAAAGATTCGTTGGAGTAAAATTTTTGACTATTGTCCAAATCTTCAGAAATTCTTCGTATTTCGAGCTGATAGGGTTCGTCAAAAATTCCGTAGCTATTGATGGTATCATAAGCTAAGGTAAGTACGAGCGAATCGAGTCTTGGATTTTCAAAAGAAGGAGGATCTAATGCACCTTCTCTAAATTGGGCATAGATATCGGCATTCAATATTCCAAAGACAGGGTCTTCAAAATTACCGCAAGGAAAAATGTTAAACTGATTATCAATGGTATAAGTCACCACTGAATCTTCTGTAACGGTACGAGTTTTCAGGGTGAGGGTATCGGTAAACCTGAGGTCTGCTTCATCTTGTTCCAGTAAATCTGAACCGATTAATGTAGGTTCATTACATGAGGTAACGGAGATCAACACTGACAAAGGAATTGCCAATGCAAAAAGAATTTTTTTCATTCTAATCTTTAGTTAAATACTATATTTTGAAACGAAGAAGAAAACAAGACAGGAGTTTATCTTTATGCTCAAGAATTGAGAAAAAATAAGTTTCTGGATTTAAATTTCCAGAAACTTATTTTTTCTTTTTTGTAGGTATTAACCAGAAACTTCCTGCTCCAATAATACATTATAAAAATCGAGGTAAGCAGATAGATATTGTTCCTCGCTTTGATGCTCTAGAATAGGCTTTTCTATATCTTTAAGCATTTGGGAAACGGAAGGTTCTAAATTTTCGCTGCCCTCAATAATGGCATCTGTAAAACTGATGGCACCTTTGTCTAGGTCAACGACATCTTTTTCCCCCAAGTAGGCTACCAAATCTGCTGGTTCCAAGTTATTGATTGAAGCCTTATTCATAAAGTCTTCCGTAAAGGTCAATTCAATACCTGAGTTATAAAGAGAATAAACCAACTTGGCATGTTGGAACAGAGGTTCATTCTTGTAGGCTGTTTTGAGGTACATGGGTACCAAGCTTGTCATCCAACCATGGCAATGGACGATATCCGGAGCCCAACCAAATTTCTTGACCGTTTCAATGACTCCCTTACAGAAGAAGATCATTCGATCTTCATTGTCTTCAAAAACTTTTCCTTTGTCATCAGCAAAAACTGATTTTCTTTTGAAAAAGTCTTCATTGTCTAAGAAATATACTTGCATTCGAGCACCCGGCAAGGAAGCTACTTTGATTATTAATGGAAAATCATCATCATCGACGATAATATTCATACCAGATAGACGAACCACCTCATGCAATCGGTGTCTACGTTCGTTTATGGTTCCATAACGAGGCATTAAAACCCTGATTTCAAAACCTTTCTCTTGTACGTATTGGGGAAGTTTTCTGGCAATTTCAGAAATTTCCGAGAGCGCCGTGTAAGGCTGCATTTCCTGGGTTACGATCAGGACTTTCTTCTTATCCATATACTCCAAATAAATTTTTGAAAAATTCAATTACTTGAATACCTTCAATGAACTATTTAATAACACCGCATCGTAAAACTTCAAATAATTGATCTAATATTGATGCAATGTGATTTTATTATTCTAAAATCCTAATTCTTTTGAGCCTAACTAAGGCTCGATTATGAACTAGGAGTATGATCCTTTTTTCTAAAGGGTGTGCAAAAATAGTAAAAATTTAGGACTTCTATGTAGTCCGGAGACCTGTTTTACACCAATGAAGTACCTATAAAAGGTCTATATTTGCCTAGTTTTATTTTCTACTGCAGGTTCTGAATCAAGGTTTGCTCCTCGGTTTTTTCCATAAAAGCAGATAAACCTTACGAAATAAGTAGTTTGACGAAATAATTTGGTTCCGTCACTTCGCACCGTAAAAAAATAAAACCTTCTTTTGCACCTGCCTCGTTTGGCAGTCTGTTTTTTATCTAATTCAAAACTAACTCATTTTCAAACAGTTAGGCATTTAAATTCAGAAGTTGTTTTAAATAAAAAACGTCGAGCTTATTTTTCAACGTTCATTTTCTAAAAGCGATTTAAGACCTATGCACATTTTTAAAAAAGTACAAGACCTCCAACAGTATCTCACTAAAGAACAAAAAAAAGGCTTGAAGGTTGGTTTTGTCCCCACAATGGGTGCTTTACACCATGGCCATCTTTCTTTAATAGAAAAGGCCAAACAAAAATCCACGCTTACTGTGTGTAGTATTTTCGTCAACCCCACCCAGTTTAATGATGTCGGTGATCTAGACAAATACCCCAGAACAACCGAAGCAGACATTACCTTGCTTAACGGTGTAAATACTGGTGTATTGTTTATGCCAACAGCGGAGGAAGTCTATCCTGAAGGATTAGATACGACCCTTTCACTTGATTTTGCGCCGCTCGATGAAATTTTAGAAGGAGAATTCAGGCCCGGACATTTTAAAGGAATGGCCCAAGTAGTCAATCGCCTATTGAATATCGTCCAACCTGATCAGTTGTATATGGGTCAAAAGGACTTCCAGCAATTCAGTATAGTACAATTGATGCTCAAAAAGCTAGATTCGCCTGTAGAACTGGTAATGTGTCCGATTATAAGGGAGGAGGATGGCCTCGCAATGAGTTCTAGAAATCGTCGTTTATTGCCTAATCATCGGCAAGAAGCGATTTTATTGCACCAAACACTAAGCCGGGTAAAAGCTAAAACGGCAGAAGAATCACCTGAAAACTTAGAAAAGTGGGCGATGAAACAATTTGAGATCCCTGATTTTAAGCCAGAATATTTTCGAATTGTGGATGGAAGAACGCTAGCTGCGATCAAAAACTTTGGAGATTCTGATTTTATCGTAGTCTGTACTGCCGTTTGGGTAGGAGAAATTAGGTTGATTGATAACATGATATTAAAGTCTCCATTTTAAAAATAGAAGGAGTAATTATCTTTTTTTCGGAGGAGAACAAAAACTTAAGCAGCAAAACTCCGTTACACCATTTGGAGAGTGCTAATACAAAATTTGGATTCTCCAGCTTTTAAATTTTTATCTCGCCTATTATTTAGGTTTTAGATATTTCAAACAAAATTTAATACTTTCGCAGGATTATGTGGATACAAAGATTTAAATCAAAGATACACCAAGCAAAGGTCACTCAAGCCGATCTCTACTACGTGGGAAGCATCACCATTGATGAAGACTTAATGGAAGCAGCGAATCTGCTGGAAGGGGAACGAGTCCAAATCGTCAATAATAATAATGGCGAACGCCTCGAAACTTATGTCATTAAGGGAGAGAGAGGTTCAGGAGTAATTTGCCTGAATGGAGCAGCAGCCAGAAGAGTCGCATTAGGGGATATCGTCATCATTATTTCTTATGCTTGGATGGATGTAGAAGAAGCTAAAACATTCAAACCGGCATTGGTTTTCCCCGATGAGAACAACCGCTTGACGAGCTAAGATACCGGAATCAAATGGGTGCCGTGGCACCAACTGGTTATTCTTCCCCTTACTTAAAGTTGACTCGCAAAGGAACTTTCCTACAGATTACTCTTTCTCTAAACTTTAAGTAAGGGGAACAAAATCTCCATCCAGAGAATAGCTTTTTAAATTCCTCTCCGACTCAACCAATCCTATTCGTTATTTCCCTAATTCGAAGGCTTTACTATCTTTGTTCAAAAGAACTCATTTTGAAAAATACAATCACCAATATTTTAAAGTTTATCGTATTTGCTGGTATTGGAGTGACTATTCTCTACTTCGTTTACCAAAGTCAGCAAGCAGGCTATCTGGCCAAATGCGAAATGGATGGAATTCCCGCTGCCGATTGTAACCTGATGGACAAGGTTATCTCTGATTTTAAAAGTGCCAATGTGTGGTGGTTAACACTTGCGCTTATTGCTTTTACCATCAGTAATATTAGTCGCGCCATTCGTTGGGGAATGCTCATCGAACCACTCAGCCATCGGCCTCGCCTCATCAATACTTTTCTTACCGTCATCATCAATTATGTATCGAATCTGGCTTTGCCCCGAATGGGAGAAATCATCCGAGGAGCCACCTTATCTAGGTACGAAAAAATCCCCGTTGAGAAAGTCATGGGAACCATCGTCGTAGATCGAATCATGGATGTCATTTACCTTGTCCTTTGTGTCGCCCTGGCCTTTGTTTTAGAACTAGACATTATCCTCAATTTCTTTAGAGAAAATTCGGCCTCCGGAGAATCTTCTGGTGGATTGCTACAAAATCCAATTGTTTTGGGACTACTCGGAGCAGGTCTTCTTGGACTTATTCTATTGGCAATATTTCGAAAACCCATTATGGAATCTGGCATCTATAAAAAACTGGTCAACATCATTAAAGGTTTCGTAGAAGGTTTGGCCACTATTCGAAAATTAGAACGACCTTGGTTGTTTATTTTTCACAGTACCAACCTCTGGGTGATGTATTTTTTGATGAATTATTTTTGTTTACTCTCTTTTGCACCGACCGCTCACCTCAGCCCTTTAGCAGGCTTGATGGTCTTTGTGTTTGGTGCTTTTGGTATCGTTATACCTTCGCCGGGAGGAATGGGAACCTACCATTGGCTAGCCATTCAGGCCCTAGCACTTTACGCTATCGAGTCTAGCGATGCTTTTTCCTTTGCGAACATTGCTTTCTTTTCTATACAGATATTTTATAATATTGTCTTTGGGATTTTGGCTTTTCTAATCATTGGCTGGATCAACAAAAACTACCATCCCAAAGGCATAGGAACGACCACCAATGAATCCTTGGAA
>CAYQRA010000371.1:0-6953 GCA_964419315.1 uncultured Saprospiraceae bacterium
TAAGCGTTTGTTCTTCTTTTTGGTTGACTCACACACGGGATTTGTCAGAGAACCTTAAATTTCAACGAAAAACCTACAAATCCCCATACTTCTTCTTCACCCCATCCACTTTCTTCCGCGCTACATCCATCACCTGATCGGCCTTTTGATCCGCTTTTTTATTGATGGCATCCACCTTTTTGTCCGTTTCTTTTTTCATCTTCTTGGCCGCAATTTGTGCCGCCTTTTTCTTAAGGATATTATTCCCCGCTTGCTTGACTAGATTGTCCGCTTGGGCATAACCGGCCTTCCGGGCTTCTTCCGCCGTCTTCTTTCCGGCTTTGCGAATATTAGCCGCTTGTTTCTCTGCGGTGGCCATGATTTTATTGACCTCAGCATCCATCTTTTTCTTGGTGTCTTCCTTCTTCTCCGTGACCACCTCTTTGACTTCCTCTTTTACTTCTTCCTTGACTTCGTTTACTTTCTCCGTAACCACTTCTTTGACTTCTTCCTTAACGGTTTCAACCAAAGTCTTCTCTCCACCTGCTCCCAATACTTTAAAACTCACCGCTGGTTTAGTGATACTTCCTTTTAAATTGATGAGTACATCAATAAATTCTCCCACGTCGATATTAACTCCGATTTTGGAGGCTTCCTTTTGGAGAAAACCAATACCTTTTGAAGTGGCTGCTCCAACGGCTCCTTTCTCCAGCATTCCTCTTGGAATCTTCGCTTTGATGTTATAGTCCATGTCTTGATTAAGGCCATGACTTCCTCCGATCAACATATCAATACCACTTTGTTTTAGTTTAAATTCTTTGACAAAGACTTTACCATCCTTGATCTCAAACCAATTTTTGGTTTCCTTGATTTCTAGTTTTTTAAAGAGGTCAATGTTGAGCGTATTGCCTACTTTTTCTAAGGGTTCAAATCCTCGAACCACACTATTGATCGTTTGTAAGAATCCATCTGCATTAACATTTTCTACGACGGGCATTAAATCTTTGTCTAAGATTCCCGTGAAAGACATAGAAGAGTTGAAACGTCCTTCAATGAATTTGGCTATTGGCGCCAATAAAGCAAAGGTGTTGAAGGCTTCAAAAGACTTTTGGAAATCAAAACGATCAATCTTATAATCAAGATCAAAAGCAGGTTTCTCAGGATCTTTGGTGTCGTAGCCACCATTGACGAGCATATTACCTCCCATTGTTTTACCCTTACAATTGTCAAAGCGAATGGCTTCTTCCTTTACTTTCAAAGTTCCTTTTAAGTCCTTGATAGCTAGGTCTGTGTAAAGTACCTTTCCAATGTTTGCATTAATGTCCATGTCGATGTTATCAGGGACAAGGAAAGGTTCTAATTCTTCATTCGCAATCTTTTTGGCATTCGGATTGGCTCCCGCTGGGGCTTCTTCCATAAATGGATTGAGGTCAAAAAACTTGGAGTTGATGGCTATTTTTCCACCCAAAGTTTCATTCTCAAAAAGATAATTAAAAACATTGGTAATCTTCCCCGAACCGCTCAAATCACTTTGCCCGATCATCATGCCAAATTGATCGATACTGATCTTTGAAGAGGTCATGTTTCCTTTTAAATAATTTTTATCTAACTCATATACATCGTACACAATTCGCCCCACTTTGGCATTAACATCAAAATCAAAGCGGTCAAAAACAGCATCTTCTTCAGGGGGACTAGCGACAGCAGGAGCTGGCTCCGCAGCGGTACTTTCTTCCTCAGTCAACCATTCATTAGCATCGAATAAATTGGAGCTAACATTGAAATCTCCTTTCATGGTTTTTTCTGGAGAAAAGTAAGCAAGAATATTTTGGATGGAGCCACTACCTTTCAAGTCGCTTTTACCAAGCTTCATGTCAAAATCTGGTACATTGACTTCTTTGGGAGTAAAGTCCATACTCATCGACTTTATTTTGACGGCTGGCATATCACTAGAGATATAATTGATCCCTTCAACTTTCAATTGCCCACTCATGTCTACGTTTTCATAATCTTGCCGATCCATATCTGACATTTTAGCCTTCATCGTCAAATTGGCATCGATCAATCCAGCCATGTTTTCAACCCCCTCCATGGGAAAAGCTTTGGCCAATTCGGAGAGGTCAAGTTTACCTTTGATTTTGGTATCCACATCTGGATTAGAAATAGGCGTTCTCAATTTGAATTGTGCTTCAAAAGGATTTTGCCCCAATTGTAATTTTAGACTTGGAACGTCAATGGCCATTTTATCAAAATCGTTAGAAGGACTGTTGATTACCATTTTTGTGACAATGTCTTTGACGCTCAATGGGAGCCCCGGATATTGGAAAGTACCATTGTCTACATCGAGCAAAAATTTGAAAGCAGGGTAGCGTTCTTTATCGCCGTCATAGACTCCATTTACATTTCCTTTTAGCTTTAATTGTCCAGTGGCTTTGACATCTGCATAATCCTTGGTGTAAGCATTGGGGATGAGGGAAAGAATATTTTTAAAATTATTTTCTGGTGCATTAAAATCTAGGTTGACCTCATAGATGGCAAAATCTTCTGTTTTGATATCCCCATCCGCTTTGATGCGCAGATCATTTAAACGAATATCATTGTCTTTGAGGGTATAAGTATTTTGCGCCAAATCGGCTTTGAACGTAATATCAAAATCCCCTTTCGTTTTATAGAGGTAATTGATGCCACCCATTTTGATGGTCATTTGATCAATCTTAGTTTGAGTGACAAAGTCAAAAATCGATTGGGTAAAATCACCTTGTCCTTGGTGATCAATATCCTTCATGTCCACGGAAATTCCAGCACTTTTATCTACGTAAGTAAAATCACCAGAGCTTATTCCATATTTTTCCAGCATCACTAAAAAACTATAATCTTCACTGCTTTCGCTAGTCGTGGCTACTTCTTCACTTGGGATGGTGATGTCATAATTCGCTTGACCATTTTTCAAAACCAACAGATTGATTGTCGGATCAATGAATTGCACTTCTTGTACCTCAATTGGACGTTCGGTATCAATGACTGATTTTAGATCTAAAGTAAATCGAACATTTTTGGCAGCCGTAAGGGTCAAATCTTCAAAGTCCTCTTTGCCGATGATTTTGAGATCATCCAAGGAAAAACTAAAATTGGGAAAACTTTTGAAGAGGGATAAGGAAACATCCGAGAATTCAACAGTGGCATTGATATTCTTATTGATGTCCTGTTTGACTCTTTCCACGATCTCATCCTTGAAGAAATAAGGAATAGCAATTCCTGCAGCAATTACCAAAAAGACAATTAGTAGCAGGAATAGGAAAAAGCGTTTTGTGATTTTTGTAATATTCATAATATTTCTAATCTTTACAAGTAAGTTCCATAGGCCTAAGCGATTCCTTTTAATATAGTTTTTGTATCAATTTGCATAAAGGGCTTAAGGGATTACTTAAATATGGGGTTATTTAATTATGAAGTTGTTTTGAAATAGATAGATGGTATTCTTGCAAGTCATTGATCTCCAACACTTCAGCTAATTATTTTCACCGTAGCTTTGGCTACGAAAAAATAATGGAGCTTCGTTTTGAAAATCAAGCCTACCTGCCGGCAAAGGCAGGCACTTACAATAATTCTCAACCTCCATTTAAAAATAACTTCAATATCTTGAACGTGTAAAGTTGCAGATTTGGTTTTGTTTTTTCAAAAAATATCAAGACGAAAAGTTAGTTCAAGCGATGTTTTACCTTTAAGATGCAACTATTTTTTAGAAGGCTTGTTGCCTTACTTCGTTTAACATGCTCTTAACGGGGTTTTAGGCTTTTCCATAAAAATGAGCTATTTTGAGTCGTTTTTAATTTTCCTCTTTGCAAATCTATCAAACCCATACATTGCTCAAGCGGTAGGTCAAAGAATCATATTAGTGAAGTATAGACATTATGAGTACAGATATCCAAGATTTTTTACTGATTGAAACGCCGGAAGGTCTTCAGCAATTTTTAGATGAAAATAAGTCCATCGATTGGCTGGCTTTCGATACAGAATTTGTTGGAGAAAAACGCTACCATACTTTATTATGTACCATTCAGGTAGCGACCGTTAATGGTTTCTATATCATTGATCCAATCTTGCTAAAAGAATTTACTCCTTTTCTGGATATGATTCAAAACCCAGCGATCACTAAGATTACCCACGCAGGAGAAAACGATTACCGTTTACTCTATAATTTGTTTGGGGTGGTACCGACCAATATCTTTGATGCTCAAGTTGCCGCTGGATTTGTTGGCTACCGTTACCCGATTTCATTTAGCAAATTGGTAGAACAAGAAACAGGATTGCGTTTGCCAAAAGGATATACGGTTTCGGATTGGGAGTCTCGTCCGATGAATAGCAAACAGCTCAAATACGCCCTAGACGATGTGGTATATTTGGTAAAGTTGAAGGAGTCTTTGGGCAAAAAATTAAAAGATTTAGACCGAGTTGCTTGGGTGAAAAAAGAATTGGAGCATTGGGAAACGGCTAAGTTTTATCAAACAGATCGCTATCGAGAAGCCCTTACCAATAGTTTGATCCTAGGCTTGTCGAGTCAGGAACAAACTTTTATGATTCGATTGTATGAATGGAGAAGATCACAAGCAGAACGGAAAAACTATTCCAAGGAAATGATTCTTCCTGCGAAGTATATTGGTTTTATTATCAAAAACATCAAATCAGGGAAGGGAGCTTTGAAAAATCATCGAAGAATCCCCAATGGAATTGTCCAAAATCATTGGGAAACGTTCAATGAGCTTTTCCAAAGACCTGCTACCGAGGATGAAAAATTAATTCTCAAAAGAATTCCACGAGAGCGCCGCAAAAACTCTCAAGAGGATATTATGATGGAAATGCTCCAATTGCTGGTAAAAATTACCTGTCAGAAAAAAAGTATTTCTCCAGACTTGCTAACCAATCGCGCCAATATGAAGAAAATGCGCAGCGACAAACATTTCTTCGATCCGGTATTGGAAAACGGCTGGCGCAAAGAAATTTTAGGTCCTGAGTTGATTAGCTGGTTTCAAAATCGGGAGCACTTAGAAGTCAATATGGCGGAAGGAAAATGTACCATCCAATTAGCAGATAAAAGCTAAGATCATGGCAAGAGCAAAGTTATTGGAGGTCATTGATCTGCAAACCTGGTTTACAACGGAGGAAGGAACGGTGAAAGCAGTAGACGGGATTAGTTTTACCCTTCACCGAGGAGAAACCCTAGGTATCGTTGGAGAATCTGGCTCCGGTAAATCGGTCAGTTCCCTTTCCATCATGCGCTTGATTCAAAGCCCTCCCGGGCAAATCGTCGGCGGACAGATTTTATTTTATCCCGAAGATGGGACTCCACCAATCGACCTACTCCAACTTTCCGAAGAAGATATGCGACAGCAAAGAGGGAATAATATCGCCATGATATTTCAAGAACCCATGACTTCCCTCAATCCCGTTTTTACCTGTGGCGATCAAGTCCTAGAAGCAATTCTCCTCCACCAAAAAGTAGATAAAAGTAGCGCTAAACAAAAGGTATTACAGCTTTTTGAGAAAGTACAGTTGCCCGACCCTGAACGCATTTTCAATGCTTACCCCCACCAAATCTCTGGCGGTCAAAAGCAACGCGTCATGATTGCAATGGCAATGAGTTGTAATCCGCAGATATTAATCGCAGATGAGCCAACGACCGCTTTAGATGTCACCGTCCAAAAGAAAATTTTGGAACTCATGGCCGACTTAAAAAAGGAATTGGATGCGGCGATTGTTTTCATTACCCATGATTTGGGCGTTGTAGCAGAAATAGCAGATCAGGTAGTCGTCATGTTTCAAGGTAAAATAGTGGAACAAGGTAAGGCCCGAGAAATTTTTCTAAATCCAAAACATGCTTATACCAAAAGTCTACTGGCTTGTCGTCCTCCTTTGAATGAGGTCCTCAAGAAATTACCAGTGGTAGATGATTTTATGACGATTAAGGAAGAAGACGCTGGGAAGAGGACCTTCACGCCTAAGGATCAAAGTATTGCTGCTGTTTTATCGAAATACCGATTGCCGGCCAATTATTTAGAAGATAGAAGAAAGAAATTATACCAGCAAAAGCCCACATTGGAGGTCAAAAATTTATCGACTTGGTTTCCGAAGGAAAAAGGTTTTTTTGGAAAGGTTCGGACTTATACCAAAGCCGTTAATGAGGTAAGTTTTGAGGTGTACCCCGGAGAGACGCTGGGCTTAGTCGGTGAGTCTGGATGTGGTAAAACGACTTTGGGAAGAAGTATTCTGCGGCTCAATAATCCCCGTGCTGGCCAGATTTTTTACAAAGGAAAAGATCTACTGGAAATGTCAGCGGCTGATTTAAAGGAATTGCGGAAGGAAGTACAAATTATTTTTCAAGATCCTTATTCTTCTCTCAATCCTCGGATGACTATAGGGAATGCGATTTTAGAGCCTATGGAAGTTCATGGGATTCATGCCAATCGAAATATTCGCCAAGAAAGGGTAGTGGACTTACTAGAAACCGTTAACCTACGGCCAGATCATCTTAGCCGTTATCCGCATGAGTTTTCGGGTGGACAAAGGCAGCGGGTGTGTATTGCTCGAGCGTTGGCGCTTAATCCTAAGTTTATTGTTTGTGATGAATCTGTTTCGGCTTTGGATGTATCCGTTCAAGCTCAGGTGCTCAATCTTTTGGTCGAATTGCGAGAACAATTTGACTTAACTTATATTTTTATCTCTCATGATCTTTCTGTGGTCAAATTTATGAGCGATCGCATGATGGTCATGAATCTTGGACAAATTGAGGAAATGGGCTATCCAGAAGACATTTATAAAAATCCCAAGCAAGCCTATACTCGCGGTTTGATTGAAGCTATTCCACAAGGATTTTTAAAGGAATAAGCTGGATTATTTAGGACTTTAGTTTTTAAAGCCTAATTAGATTTGCGTATTTCTTTATTGATATTCCACCAGTCTAAAACTATAAAAAAACC
>CAYQRA010000372.1:0-6936 GCA_964419315.1 uncultured Saprospiraceae bacterium
GCTCCTAAGTTTTTATTGAGGTCTGCATTGACAATATCCTGTACAAAATTATAGGTACCTACGTGAAAAAAAGTAGGTGTTGCTGATCCGTAAGAAGGATTGGTGGTATTGAAGATGTCCAAATAAAGTTCATTGGCACCTTTGGAGTAAGATAGATCAAAATTCCAGCTATCCGCTAAAGTACGATTTAGCCCAGCTACATAAGAGTAATCCTTTCCCGTTCCTGGAGAAATAGGAACATAGCCATCTGGGTAAACCGTAAGTACGGCTCTTGAAAATCTTCCCGGGTTTCTAAAAAAGCCATAAGCAGTAATGTTCTTTTCAGAATATCCACCAAAGGCATAAACACTTAAGCCACTATTTCCGATGGGATAACTTGCGTTGGCAAAAAACTGTTTGGTTTCGTTTTCATTGGCTCCGTAGTTTCCTACGACAAAGTCTTCTTGGGGATAAACGCCTCTCTCTGTTCTAGGATCTTCCGTGTAGTAGGGATAATTTTCCGAAGGGCCGGTAAATACCCCCATACTGTCTCTTGGTGCTTCTGGATAAATGGTTCCAGAATAATAATCCGAGCGATTGGTACCGCTGAACTTGAAATGCTCTAAAGTAAAATTGAAATAACTATCTTCTTTTCCTAAGCTAAATCCATAATTCAATGAATTTTTAATGGTAAAGCCATCTCTGAATTTACGTCCATCGGAGGCATCATCATCAGGAGAAGAAAAATGTTGACCAAAAGTAGTCGTAAAAGAACCGCCATCATTTTGATCCTTTAAACCTAAGTTAATAATACCCGCAATCGCATCCGAGCCATATTGTGCGGCCGCACCGTCGCGAAGCACTTCCATTCTTTTTACCGCACCGGAGGGAATACTATTTAAGTCAGTGACGACATTTCCAAGTCCAGGAGCAACATTCAAATTCAAAGTTGAAAATTGATGTCTTCGTTTGCCATTTACCAATACGAGTGATTGATCAGGACCCATTCCACGGAGAGAAGCAGGGTCGGCATAATTGGTCGTTCCATTGACGCCATATTTGGCAGAATTAAAAGATGGAGAAGAATATTGAACCTGTTGCCCCAGATCCGTTTGCCCAGTAGCTTTGAGTTCTTTGGCACTGATGACATCCACAGGAACGGGACGTTCTACATCTGTTCGCGGTTTTCCCCTTGATCCTACCACCGTAATTTCACTTAAATCCACACCAGAGGATAATCTGATACTATATTCTATTCTGGAGTCCACAACAACTTCCAGAGTGCTATAACCTGTATAAGAAACCACTAAGATATCTCCTTCATTGGCATCGAGGCTAAAAGAACCGTCGATATCTGAGGTTACACCAGAGCTTGTTCCCTTTACAGAGATAGAAGCTCCAATTAAAGTTTCCTCATTGGCCGCATCATAAACGTACCCTGTTATTGATTTGATTATTTTAGCTTCACCATTGGCCCGGGATAGTGGCGTCATCAATAATAGTAGGCTAACTAATAGTAAATATTTATTCATACTTGTTAAATTTGGTTTGTCTTTATGAAGCTGTTTAAAAATGGGGGTTGAAATTAGTTGTAAGGGCTTGATTTTCAAGACGAAGCTCGATTTTTTTTTCGTAGCCAAAGCTACGGTGAAAAAAATTAGCTGATGTATTGGAATTCAATGGCTTGCAAATAAATCATCTACCTATTTTCAAACAACTTCTATTTAATATTGCGGAATATCTAATCCAATTAACGAATTCGTTTAAGCAAACTTATGTTTTAATTTTGTATTTTTGTAGAATATTGTTTTGTTGAAATAATATTTTACAAGATTTTATACCGTTTTACACATTTTTACACGTCCTTTAAGGAATTATATGTCAAATTTGCAAGAACAATTCACGGGAGAATTAGAAAATACTTTTGGACTCTGGGATAAGAATGGGGCCCGCTTTGGAAACCTTTCGTATGGAGACATTGCGGATAAGCTATGCATTAGTGGGAGTCAATTTTCAAAACTGCTTTATGGATCTGCCACGAATGGAATGTATGAACGTTCGATAAAAAATATTGAACAATTACAAGAGCTAGAAAACCTAAAACAAGAGAATATCCAAGTTCAGGAAGAGCTTGGTCGACTCAAAGAAAATCAAAGTGACTTAGCAAAGACCCATTCTTTTCAGTACAAACATTTAGCCCTCGCCAGTCTTTTGTGTCTTTTCTTGGGCTACGCCTTCAAGGAGTTGATATCGAAAGAGCAAGTAGTGACGGTTGAAAATATTCCATCCAACACCCATCCATTAGCTGGTTTTTTTGATCGAGAGTTTAGCAGTGATCATATTTCCCCTTTTCTAAGTATCGACGATGCGCAAGAATATTGTCCGGCTAGTGCCTTTGAAGGTATTTGGAAATTAGATAAAGAATACGTCATTCCAATTCCCCTCAAAAAACCGGGTTTATATTACTTGGCCAAAGAAGTGGACATGAGAATGAAATGTGTGAATAATATTGAGCCCGAAAGAAAAGGAAAAGTCCTAATCGGCTTTGAGAATATGACCCATGAATTGTGGATAGATACCAAAAGAGAACCCCTGGCCCCCAAATATTTTAATGTCGACGCTAAAAATTATACCAAGGAATTTTACAATATTGATTTTCAAAATGATCCTAGCTTTAAAAAAATAGCGACCATCAAATCTTTCTTTTTTAATACCTTCGAATTACAAGAAGATCAGATTATTCGGAAAGGAGAACCTGCTGGCCGCTTTGCGGAAAATATAGAACATGATCTAGTCAATGAATATGAAATTGATATCAAATATGTTTTGCAAGAAGTCATTGCTAATATGGTAAAAACAAAATGTGGTCCCACCCAAAACAATTATTGTAATCCCAATACGCTCGTTGAAAATGAAAGTACCATCAAGTTTGATTGTGACTTTACTATCAATAATGAAAACTTAGGTTTGGGAGGATCTTATCCTTATTCGAAATCATTTAAGTTGGTCAAACAAAATTATTCGGATAATCTATTGTGTAAATGTCAATAGTCTTCAACACAGGTGGAACATAAGGCATTCCGAAAACAAAAGCCCCGAAATCTCCCCGATTTCCAGAAAAAAACTATCTTTAAGAGCGCAAGGAAAAGGATAGAATTGTTAGACCCCATATCCAATTCACTGCCGGTACACCAAACAATGACTACCAAGAAATGACCTTCCTTATTTTCCAATCGGAAAAAAGATGATTTCACACAAAAAATACTTTAAAATTCTACGGTCGGAATAGAAAAGCCAAGCTTCTTTCTATTGTCCAATTCTTCGCTTCCATTGGATGATTTAGGCGGTCCATTGGAACTAGCTTATTTATAAATGAAATTAGCCTTTACTTTAATGTATCAAAATAGGAGATTGTTGAAAAGTAAAAACAAATGGACCCAATACCTAGTGATAGGAGTACTTGCTTGCCTATTACTGACAATACCTGAGGCACAGGCCAACAAGATTGATAGCCTATCGCAGTTGATTGAAAAGGAAATACAAATCCCCAAAAAGATTGATTTGCTCAATCAATTATCACGGAATCAAATCTTCGTAGATCAAGCGGCGGCTTTAAAAACCATCGCAGAGACCATTCTTTTAGCTCAACAGGAAAGCTATCCGCAAGGCGAAGCTTTAGCTTTGAAGAATAAAGGGATCTTGGGAATTGTCTACCAAGATTATGAAACAGCAGAAAAAGATCTCTTGGCTGCAAAAAACATATTTATAGGTTTAGGAGATAAAGAATTGGAATCAAAAACGGCAGGTAACTTGGGCATCTTGTACGAAAAAACCGGGGCTTATGAAAAAGCTTTGGCGGCACAAGCTATTTCTATTCGCTATGCCGAGTCCAATAAGGATTACAAACAATTGGCCAATGCCTACGGAAATATTTCGAACATTCAAAAGAGGAGAGGAGCCTATGATAAAGCGGTGGAAGCAACTTACCAAACCTTGCATTATGATTCTTTGATCAATAATGTGGAAGGGCAAACGGTGACGCTCATCAACTTAGCCGAATTATTTCGCGATAAAGGAGCCTATCATCAAGCGATTTCGACCGCTTTGCGAGGTCTAAAAAAAGCGGAAGAAATAGAAGATGAACGATCCATTTATTGGGCGCTTTCCACGATTGGACTCATTTATAAAGACCTGAACGATCAAGCGCATGCTTTGGAATATTTGTCAGAGGCTTATGAGAAAGCCAAAACGATGAAAGATGATTATATGATGGGAGCTTCTTTGGCTAATTTAAGTCAACTTTATCAAAAAATAGAATTGGATTCTTCCATCGTTTTTCTAGAAAGAGCAGCAGAGAAATTTGAAAATACGCCCGATGAAAAAGCGAGAGCTTATATCAATCTAGGGGGAATTTATACTGATCGGAAAATAGATTTTCAGAAAGCTGAAAATTATCTAAAAAAAGGATTGGCTTTAGGAATAGAGATTGAAAATAAGCCAGTGATTGATTTGTGTCATTTTAATTTTGGTGCCCTTTATCAAGGTAAATTAGAGTTTGAAAAGTCAATTGGTTTTTATCAAAAGTCGATTGCTTCCGCTAATGAAACCGGCGATTTAGAAATCTTAAGAGATGCCTATAAAGGCATCGCGGCTTCTTATTTTGGAAATAAAGATTGGACGGAAGGGCGAAAAAGCATCGACTTATTTGTGGAGATTTCTGATTCTTTGTTGAGTGAAGAACGAATTACCCGAGCGGAGTTTCTAGATTTTGAAGTAGAAAAAGAAAAGCTGGAAGGAGATTTAAAATTGCAAGCAAAGGCGCAGCAAGTGCAAAGCCGAAATTATCTTCTGATGGCTTCTGGATTAGGTTTATTGGCTTTGGGACTTTTTGCTTTTCAGTGGTACCGAGGGGCACAGGCAGAAAAAAGACAAAGTGAAAGAATTGCTCAGTTGAGTGATGAATTGCACCACCGCGTAAAGAATAACCTAGCCAATGTCTCTGGTATTTTGTCGCTCAAAGAGCCACAGGTGGAAGATGAGGATGCACGAGAAATTTTACGGTCGATTCGAGATCGAATTATTGTGATTGAAAGGATTCATTCTTTGTTGTATAAAAAGAATAATGGGTTGGTGACGGAACTAAAAAGCTACCTTAGTCAATTGCTAGATGAATTACTTTTGCTCAATGAAATGGAGGATGTCGAGGTAGGACATCGTGTGCAAGTTTCGGGGCAAGAAAAAGAAATAGAATCTGCCGAAGCGATTCAAATTGCACTGATCGCCAATGAGGTCATTACCAATGCTTTTAAGCATGCCCTCCGAGAAAGTCCTGATCCCAAAATAGCGATAAAAGCAATCGTAAAAGAAACCCATTTAGATTTAGAAATTTTTAATAATGGTCGTCCTTTACCTGCGTCCTTCGAGATCGAAAAACTAGATTCTTTTGGCCTGAAATGGGTCAATGGAATTTGTGAAAATATGGGCTGGGATTTTGCCTATGAAAATACTAAAGAAGGAGTCTTTTTTAATTTTAAAATGGGCTTGAAAAATTAGCAATGAATTTAAAAAAATAATTATTAGCCGAATGAAAATTTTTATTTTCGAAGATGAATATCTAATCGCTACTTCTTTGATGCAACACCTCAAAGGAATGGGGTATCAGGATGTTTCAACGGCCAATAATTTGGAAAAAGCTTATCGGATCATAGACGAAAATTTTCCAGACATTGCCATCTTGGATATTCGAATTCCTGAAGATAATGAAGCAGGGATTAAAGTTGCTAAACGGTTGAATAACAAGGGTTTATTGCCAATTATTTTTATGACTTCCAATGATGATGACGAAATTATTGAAAAGGCATTAGGCACCAAACCAAACGCCTATTTATCCAAATCATTTAACCAGAAAATAATTTTGCGAACCATTGAAGTGGCCATTCAAAGCTTAGCTTCGCAGAAAATGGCAGGCATAGAAAAAACCGAAAGTGAAAGTTCTTTTTTCTTCAATACCGAAGATTATATTTTACTCAGAAAGAAAAAAGATATTTTTCATAAAGTTAAATTAGAAGACATTTTATACATCTTTTCGGAAAGTGGGGTGATCAAAATTATTACCTCCAAATCAGCTTTTAGTTTTAGCTCTACTTTAGCTGCTTTTATGCGCCAAGTAGACGACAATCGATTTATAAAAGTGAGCCGAAACTATGTTGTCAATATGCACCATTTTGAAACCTTTCTCGGTGGCAATTACATTCAAGTCGCCGACAAAAAAATACAACTCAGTCAATCAGAATATAAAAAGTTATTTGGACTATTTAAAGTCCTGAAAAGTAAAAAGAATTAGTAGGTCAAGCGTTCTCTAAAACCTCTGTTTTCCAAACATTATAAACGAAAAATTATTTTCCTTCTTCCTTGCTGTATAGGCAATGAATCCGCACACTATTGGGTATGCAAAACTCATCTCTTTAAATGGAAAAATACTTTATAAATCTGTGTTATAAAACATCCATGCGACCATAACTAAAAATGAAAATATACCAATGAAAAAAACAATTTTACTCCCCTTATTGCTCTGTTTATTTTTTGGACAAAAAACCTTAGCGCAAGACATTTATGAACCCAATAACACCTTTTCTAACGCTGCTTCCATTGATTGTGGAAATACTTACAGTGCTTACATTCAGGCACTTGGTGATGTAGATTGGTTTCGGGTAGAAATGCCTAGCGCCGGTTACTTGACCGTTAAAGTAGATAATGTTTCTAATTTCCTAGATTTGAATCTGGAGATTTATCGCTTGGTCAATGGTCAAGCTCAGTTTATTGCAGACGATGACGATGATAATTCTGGAGGTGGACAAACTTTAATTGCCACCGGATTTGTAGAAGCAGGAACTTATTTGGTGTTTATTGAAGATGAAGACGCAGACAATATTAGCACTAACCTTTTTACCATAGAGA
>CAYQRA010000373.1:0-6931 GCA_964419315.1 uncultured Saprospiraceae bacterium
ATGTGTAGATGGTATTTTATGTTCTATGGACCAGCACAAAGTGAATGAGCGACTAGAAGTAAAAGTAGTACGCCATTAAATTTGAAGTCTAAGTAAGAGACAGGAAAAAATAAGAAGCCTGGTATCTGTAAAAAAGATATCAGGCTTCTTGTTGCTAGAAAATTAAGGAATAACTAAGGTTAAACTTTTTTCGAGTAAGCTAAACTCCACCGGCGTTTCGCCCAAAAACTCTCCATCTACTTCAACTAGAGTAGCTTCTGTACCCACAGTTTCCACCCTGATTTTTTTGGCATAAAAGGTATCCGTTTCCTTGAGTTGACCGATTGTACCTGTGTAGAGTCGGTAGGTATTTAGGATGATTCCTAGTTTGGAAATATTTCGAATCATCGTTAATGCAAATCGACCTCCGTCTGGTTGGGCATGCGGAACAAAACGCATTCCTCCACCAGAATAGCGACAGATGCCAGCATGGATCGTATAGTAAACATCTTCCATTTCTTGATCGTCAAAAATAACTTTGGCTTTTTTTAAGGAGTACTGAGCAAGGCATTTGAAGACGAGATAAAAATAAAATAATTTATTGCTCATTTTTCCTTTCTGCGATTCCGCAACTCGGGCGATAAAAGCATCGTAGCCCATCCCTGCAACATTGGCAAAATACCTAGACTGGGTTTTACCTTCTGCCTGATAATGAACGAGTCCGATGTCTTGAACACTAGTTTTTTCCTGTTCCATCATGGTCATCCAATGGTCCAAACGCCTTGGGATTTTATGCGTTTTGATCCAATCATTGCCGGTACCGATCGGGAGTAAAGCATAAGTGACAGCCGTGCTAGGAATTGCTTTTTGTAGTAGAATGCCATTGATGACTTCATTATTGGTACCATCCCCACCAACTGCGATAATTTTGGGATAACCTTTCTCGATCGCCTCCTTGGCCAATTGGGTCGCATGGCCAGAGCCTGTCGTTTTTACCGCAAGGTAAGACCAAGATCGAGCATCCAATTGGGCTTGAATTTTTGGCCAATCGCGTTCGACCTGATTATTCCCAGCAGTAGGATTAACGATGATGAACCAAGTTGATTTTTTAGTCATGTTAGGAATTGAAAAGTCTTTTCATCGAAAAATAGGGGTAAACAATAGATTTTTCCTCATATTTAATGTTTTTATTCAGTTTCTCTTTTTTGGTGAACGTCCCCCAAAAAATTAAAGAACCTTAAACCGAACAACATGAGTATTCTTCGTTTGGAGCAAGTTATCAAAACTTATCAAAATCACGTGGCAGTTGATGAGGTTTCCTTTAGTATACCCGAAGGAACGATCTTTGGTCTTTTGGGACCAAATGGAGCAGGAAAAACGTCTTTGATTAGAATTATCACTACGATTATTCGAGCAGATTCTGGCGTCGTTTATTTTAAGGGAGAAAAGCTAAATAGTTCGCATCCTTCCCAGATTGGTTATATGCCTGAGGAACGAGGTTTGTACCGAAAGATGAAAGTTGGAGAGCATCTAGTGTACTTAGCACGTTTGAAAGGCCTTTCCAAAAAAGCAGCCCTCCAAGCTTTGGATTATTGGATGGAACATTTTGGGATTAAGGATTGGTGGAATAAAAAAGTGGAGGAGTTATCGAAAGGAATGCAACAAAAAATTCAGTTTATTGCTACGGTGATTCACCAACCTCCTTTATTGATTTTGGATGAGCCTTTTTCTGGTCTAGATCCGATCAATACCAATTTGATCAAAGATGAGATAGATGCCTTGCGACGTCAGGGAACAAGTATTATTTTTTCTACTCACCGCATGGAACAGGTGGAGAAGATTTGTGAAAATATAGTATTAATCAATCAGGGGCGCAATATATTGGAAGGAACGATGGAAGAGGTGAAGAATAGATTTAAAAAAAATATTTACGAAATTCAATATAGTGGTATTCTACCTGAAGGCCTTTCTGATAAAGTACAAATTGTCCGAGAAGAAGCCCAATCTTTTACGGTACAATTGGATCAGGAATCCGATTCGTCTAGTCTCCTTCGACACCTATTGGCTAATCACATTCAAATTGTCTCTTTCAATGAGATTTTACCAAGCCTCAATGAGATTTTCATCAGTCAGGTAGGCGATGACCAAATGACCCAGTAGACGGTGAGGCCTGACCTTGCACCAAGTGGTCAAGTGCGGCAGCACCTGAAGAAATGGAATCTGCTTTTTGCTGGCCAGCCACTAGGTAGATAAAGAGCCTAAATCCGAAATGTACTCAAAATGATATGCTATTTTGTCCAAACATGCGCTAAGTTGGATTTTCGAAAGAGAGCATTGCTAAGAATATTCTTGCGGAGCCTCCTTATAGTGTGACAGAAAAGCCTAAGTACCGTCTAATGTATCGAATACTCAAGATTGATGACCATTCTGACCCCAAGCTATCAATTGCATTGCAATATTCTAGATTGAGTAGGATTTAATAAATAATATATTCGGTTTTCATCAGGCTTCGATTTATGTTGGTGCTGTTTTTGATGTAATGAGTTTGTTTACCGTGTCTTTATCACGGAAAATTGGATTAAGCCATGTTATTCAGCTCAAGTCAAGCGATTTTACCTACCCAAAGAAGTTTTGGTGAATGATATAGATAGTCAGTGAATCTGGAGGCACAATAGTGCCAAACGTATACATTAAAACTTCGCCACAAAACCCGATCAATTTCTACAAAAAGCCCTCATTTGGCACAAAAACGAAAAAGTCTAAACCCTTTTATAAAAAAAATACGTATGTATATTAAAATAAAAGAAGGAGTAGAAAAATCAGTTTTTGCTTTAGTTGCAACTTGAAAATTTTATTAACATAGAATGATTTTTCCTTATATAATAAGGGATACAACAAGTTTTGAGATTTTTTTGGACTTGATTTTTAGCAAAACCGTAAAGATCTATTTTTAGAATTTTAAAGGGTTAAATGATAGATTTCTCTTTTATTTAATCTTAGACTATGGTGCAAACCATTTAGGTTATGTACCTTTGAACTTGAAAAGAATACCCGATGTACGATATTACACTTAGTTTTATTACCGCCTTTGTCCTAACTTATTTCGCAATTCCATCAATTATTCGGATTGCGAGGGTCAAAAATCTTTGTGATGAGCCTGGAGAAAGACGGTCTCATACCGTAAGTACTCCTTCCCTTGGTGGCATTGCTATATTTGCCGGAGTTATTTTTTCTATTGTCTTATGGACACCATTCAATTTCTTTGGAGATCTCCAATATATTTTATGTTCTTTTATCATCATCTTCTTGATCGGAGCAAAGGATGATATTCTGCCTATGGCTCCTAATAAAAAACTAATTGGGCAGGTTTTGGCGGCTACTATTCTGGTGGTCAAATCTAATGTAGTGCTTACGAGTCTATACGGTATTTTTGGTATTCATGATCTACCCATGTTTGTGAGCTATGCACTTTCCATCTTTACGATACTGGTTATTATCAATGCTTTTAATTTGATTGATGGGATCAATGGTCTTTCAGGGAGCATCGGATCACTCATCTCTCTACTGCTGGGAACTTGGTTTTTATTGATTGATCAGGTAGAATTGGCAATTGTGTCTTTCTCTCTCGCTGGCGCTTTATTTGCTTTTTTAAAATACAATTTCACGCCAGCCAAGATTTTTATGGGCGATACTGGAGCTATGCTTATCGGTATTATTTGTGCAATTCTTTCGATCAAATTTATCGAACTTCATAAAGGCTTAGAGCCTGGTAATCCATATGCTTTTCAAGCTGCACCAGTGGTTGCTATCGGTGTAATGATCCTTCCTTTATTTGATACCTTGCGTGTATTTGTGACTCGTGCCCTAAATGGGAAATCTCCATTTTACCCAGATCGAACTCACATCCATCACCTACTCATCGACTTTGGATTTTCTCACATGCAAGCCACAGGAGTTTTAGTGATTGTCAATATTGCTTTTATCGTCTTGGCATATACGCTTGATGGCATTGGCGCAATCAATTTATTGATTGTAATTTTGAGTGTCGCTTCTTTTCTTTCTGCTGGATTATACTACAGTGTATCTCGCAAGAAACGATTAAAAACCACCTAGGCCTAAGCACCTTAATCTAATCTAATCTATTCATGCAATCTTATCTACTCGTTTTTTTGGGCGGTGGTCTAGGCAGTATCTGTCGCTACGGGATTGCACATTTCTTAGAACAACAGCAATATCATTTTCCTTGGGCTACTTTTTGTGCCAACATCTTGAGTTGTATCCTCTTGGGAGTACTCGTTGGTTTAAGTACTCGTGGAGGCTTTCCCACGCCAGCAAAATTTTTATTGATGACAGGTTTTTGTGGAGGCTTTAGCACTTTTTCCACCTTTACAAACGAGACTTATCAGCTTCTACAGAATGGAGATATCGCTTATGCAATGGCCAATATTGCAGGGAGTATATTGCTTGGCCTCTTTTGTATTTTTGTAGGCTTGAAATTGGTCGCCTGAGTGGGAAAATCAGTTTGAAGAGGAAGGGCCTTAAATAGATTAAAGGCAGACTTCCAGTGGAAGCCTGCCTCTAAAGATAGTCCTTTGTTCTAATCGCTGTAGTTTGATCAGGTTTAAGAACCTTCCCTATCTATTTTTCGATTTTCTATCTCAACAAACCTTTGATTCGGTTGTACTCCGTTTTGTTGGTGCTATTTCCACGACAACCCATTACCTTTGCCCGGGCTTCGATTTGTTCTACTCGGTTATCTGGATTGGGATGGGTGCTAAGGAATTCTGGAGGAGAACCTGCTCCGCCAATCTTTTTAAAAAAGCCTGCGGCACCTGCGGCATTATAATTTGTTCCACAAAGATAACGAACCGAATATTCGTCAGCCTCCGTCTCATGAGTTCTACTAAACCGTAAACCAACAATTCCTCCAACAACCTGTTTTACCGCTTCTCTCTCCCCGATTGCGGCACTCAGTAATAAATCTAATGCTCCAGATTTGGTCATTTGCTTGGTGGAATGTCTTTGGTCTGCGTGGGCAATCTCATGTCCCATTACCCCCGCCAATTGATCTTCTGAATCGAGGTATTTGATCAGACCAGTATATACATAAATGTATCCGCCAGGAGTAGCGAAAGCATTAAGCGTCTCAATGTCATCGATGATTTTGACTTGCCATTTGAAATTATTTCGATTGACCACCTTTCCACTATTTAAAATTTTATTGGTAATCTTTCGAATATAGCGATACACATCCTCATTGCCTCTTTCCGCTAAAATGGGAAATTGTTTTGGATCATTGGCTATCTCTTGGCTGACCTGTAGCCCAAGCTTGATGTCATCTTCGATGGAAAAAAGGTTGACCTTATTAACTGTCTTTTTGGTGAATTCACAGCCCACTAAGATTAAGCTTAAGGCGAGGCTGCTAATTAAAAATAATTTTTTGTACATCATAATTAGTGTTTTAGACTATCAAATAGAATACTTGTTTTGGGTAAATGATGGTAACAACTTCTTTAAAAACGCAATTGATAAAAGAAAAGATGTTCCGTCGAATTAGCGTTTTGTTAAACAAATTTTAGAGCACTTTATAGTATACGTTTAATTATGAGTCAGGGTTTGGTAAAAGCCAAAATAACCAAGAATCGCTGTGTTCACTGATCAAACAAATATACTTTAGGTAAGTAACGTTCAAAGAATAACTTATCGATTTGTGGCTGGCACTTTTTAGCCAATACTTCCTTGAAAAGCCTCGTCATAGCTAGGCTATGCCTACGTTTTTCAACTTGTCTTGACTAAAAATTCCCATGCCAAAATGCGCAACTTATTTTTTGATCGTTACTAAAACGATTTTAAATCTGTTTTTCGTCTCTTTCTTAGAATCTGGTCAATTGTTCGCTGTTAAAAGTATCGGATTTACAAAAAAGGAGGTTAAAAGCCTTTAACCTGCCGTTAAACCTTCGTTAAAGATGGTAGACTTACTGGAAAATTATATTTATAATTTGCTAATTACTATAGAGTTGCAGAAATAAGGGCGAAAATACACAAAGAGAGAAAGTAACTTTGCCTACTCTGTAAGCGTCTAAATTATTGAAAGCTAGCAATAAAATTGTAATTTTGACAGTCTATATTCTAGTAAGTAATGGACAAAAAATACGTAACTTATTATTTGATCATTACAGAATAGTTACCCGTTTGTAAAACCATTTTGATTGAACCCTGTCCACGTATTGGGTGGGCACAATAAATTGATTATGATTAAGAAAGCAGTATTCGCATTGACCTTTGTATTTTTTACAGCCTTAAGTGTACAGGCTCAAAAAATCGCATCTGTAGACATTAATAAAGTGTTGGAAAGCCAGCAAGAATACATCGGTGCTCAAGCACAATTGGACGAATTGGCCTCCAAATGGAAAAGAGAAATCGAAGTAGAATATGATAAAATTAAGGGGCTATACAACCGATACCAGGCCGAACAGGTTCTATTAAGTGAAGAAGTTAGTCGTCAGAAGGAAGAAGAGATCATGAATAAGGAAAAGCAGGTGAGAGAAATGCAAAAAGACAAGTTTGGCCCTGAAGGTGCTTTATTCAAAAAACGACAGCAATTGATTCAGCCGATCCAAGATAGAGTGTACGAAGCGATTGAGACTTATGCCAATGAAAAAGGTTATGATTACATTTTTGATCGGGCTGGAAACTCTGGAATCCTCTTTGCCAACAGTCGTTATGACAAAACAGACGATATTATCAGCGAGTTGAAATAAAACAAGTAGGCTACTTTTTTAGGCAAATAAATTTTGCAAAGCCTATAAACTCTAATTAGAGTTCATTCTAAATAATTTCGTATGGCTAAAAAGTTGTCTTTTATTCCCACCCTGCGTCACGTTCTCACCATAATAGCTACGGCTATTAGGCTCCGAGCGTTCCTTGATTGGAAATAAAATCCTTCCTTTTA
>CAYQRA010000374.1:0-6918 GCA_964419315.1 uncultured Saprospiraceae bacterium
CACTCTCAAAATGGCGCCCATCGCTGCTTGAACCACCTTGGGCATATACAAATCAACGCAGTCCGCCGAACAATAAACCGTAGAAATACCAAACCAATCGGCAATGCGAAGAATGGTCCCCATATTTCCTGGATCTCGGATCCCATCCAGATAAAGTGCCAAGCCTTTAGAAACCTCCTCTTCCAATGACCAAGAATGGATATCTGCCACCACGAGTACCTGATTGGGAGTGCTCAGCGAAGAAACTTGCTTAAGTTCTGATTCTGAAAGAGTTATGACTTTGTTAAGATGTACTTTAAGGCTTTTTTTATTCGTTTCTATCCAAGAACTAGTGGCAAAAATCAGCTCTGGCAAAAATAGGTTCTGGTGGAGAAATTCTCTGGCGATTTTGTCTCCTTCAACCACAAATTTATTATACTTTTGCCGTTGCTTCTTACTTTGTAAAGCCAGCAAGTATTTTTTCTTATTTTTGGAAAGCCCAGAAAGATCACTCATCCTATATTTTTTTTTGATTTTTTGGCCAAGTATTTATTAATGACAAAACCTCGTCTCTCTATTTTTATTGCTTATTCGTGTATGCTCCTGCTTCTGCTAGGCGGCACTAGTTGCAATACTAAGAAAATTCTTAATGAGGGGGAAAGATTAGTCAAAAAGAATACCGTTACTTTAAATTTCCCAAAGAAAGAAACCAAAGTCCGGAACCTCAAATACGAACTCAGTACCCTTGCCCAACCCGTTCCCAACACCAATGTCTTATTTTTTAATCCGCGCGAGCTCATTTATTATAATAATAGCCAACCCGACGATACATCAAAATACCGGCGATATCTCAAACGAGTAGTGGCAGAAGAACCAGCCATATTTACCGAAGAATTGGCGATCGCTTCGGCGCGAGACATGAAGTATTATTTGGAAAATAAAGGTTTTTTTGACGCGGAGGTCAAGTATGTCGAAAAAAATAAAGGGAAGTATAAAAAAGAAATAGAATACATCGCTAATACTGGGAAGCGGTATCGAATTGATTCCGTCGCTTTTCGCGCTGCGGACCCCAAGATTTCCTCCATCCTTGAAAATGGTAGAGAACGAAGTAAATTAGTCCCCGGCGAACCCGTCAGCCTCAACGCTTATCAGGCCGAAGTCCAGCGCATTACTCGGGAATTGAAAAACAATGGCTACTTTGATTTCAATAGAAATTTTATTGATACCCTACGTGGAGATTCTACCGCTACCAATGTCAATATCTACTTCGAAATATTTTCTCCTGAAGATCGAAAAGAACATCTAATTTATACAATTGGCGAAGTAAACGTCTATCCCAATTATTATCCGGGTGATGAAAAAAACAATATGCCGGATACCATTATTGACAACATTCATTTTAGATTTGGGGGGCGAACGTTGAACATCAAACCCTACACCATTGTCCGATCTGTTTTGCTCAAAAAAGGAGCTATTTTTCAATTGGATTTACTGGAAAAAACCAAATTACAACTCAACCGGCTCAATAATTTTCGAACCATTTCGGTGATCCCCAAAAAGGATTCTATCCATCCGGGAGTCCTCCATTTTGACATTTATCTAAATCCCAAAAGGAAATTGGAAATGGGCTTTGACTGGGAACTCAATAATTCCAATTATACCCAGCAAGGAGATCGCAATTCTCTACTAGGAACTTCCGTAGCAGCCAGCTATCGCAATTATAATTTATTCAAAAACGCGACTCAATTAGATCATCGAATCCAACTTGGAGTCGAATTAAATTTAAGACAATTTACCAATCCAGATTCGCTAATTTACTCAGCAGATGCTTCTTATAATTTCAATTTATCTTGGCCAAAATATGTTCGCTGGATCGGCCCTTACAAACTCTTGGATCGGATCAAACTAAAGAAGGATCCAAAGACTGGCAAACCCAAAAAGCTAATTCGTAATTTTTATAACAAGTTGCGAGAAAGTGCAAAAACACGTTGGTCGGTCGAGCTCAGTATCCGAAATATTTCTACTCTTTATCTCGAAAATTCTCACAATACTTCTTTTGGATATGAATTGAATACCGATGCACAAAATCGCTTCCTAATCACTCCTACGGGTTTCACCCTTTATTTCTTAGCTCGCAAAACACAGCTTTTTGAGGACATCATCAATCTTAATCCCTTTTTAGGATTGAGTACCGGTAATCAATTATTTACTGGGCTCGTTTTCCGCAACCTGAGTTATACCTATAATGGAAAAGTAAATTCCAAGGGAGAGTCTTGGTTTTTCAATACTGCTCTTGAATCTTCTGGCCATGAAGTATGGGCGGTCAACAAGATCTATAATGGCATCCAAAATACGCAAGATACCTTTTCGATTCTCAATGGATTTGAATTTGCTCAATACGCCAAATTAGAATTAGATGCTCGTTTTTACCGTACCTTTAAAGGTCGTAATTCCTTTGCGTTTCGAGCTAATTTTGGGATCGCCCAACCTTTTGGTTTTTCTAGTAGGGTTCCCTATATCCAACAGTTTTATCTGGGTGGAGGAAATAGTATGCGGGCGTGGAGGATTCGAGAATTAGGTCCTGGTGCCTTTATCGCCCCTAGAGATTCTAGCCAGAATCAAGTTGCCTTTTTTCAAACTGGCGATGTCAAAATCGAACTGAACGCAGAGTACCGATTTAAAATATTAGGGGATTTTGAAGGAGCTATCTTTTTTGATATTGGCAATATTTGGTCTCTTAATCGCGCCGACACCACCAGAGAGGCCAGTCAGTTTCACTTTATTGCTGGAGTGAATAATGGCAGACGAACAGAAGGCTTTTTCAACCAAATGGCTATTGGGACAGGCTTTGGTATTCGCTGGGATTTCAGCTATTTTATTTTGCGAGCTGATATTGGATTAAAACTGCGGCAACCTTACGTTATCAGGGATAAAGATACGGGGAATATCATCGAAGATTATTGGTTTCCGGGTTGGGAAAAATTCAGTATCACCAAAGATCTTAATCTGAATTTGGCCATCGGATATCCTTTTTAATCCAAATTTCTTCCTCCAAATTTTACAAACCTTTTCTCCCATATTGGCTACAGATTGGACAGGCCTTTGGATCATGTCCGCGAGCAGGACAATATTCTCGACCAAAGAAAATGATCTGCAAGTGCAGTTTATTCCATTTTTCTCGCGGGAATATTTTTTTCAAATCTGCTTCTGTTTTGACCACATTCTTTCCAGTACTCAAAGTCCAGCGATAAGCCAGTCGATGAATATGCGTATCCACCGGAAAGGCAGGTACGCCAAAAGCCTGAGCCATAACCACTGAAGCCGTTTTATGCCCTACTCCGGGCAAGGCTTCTAAAGCGTCCAAATCCTGCGGCACTTCTCCCCCATGCAGATCAAGCAGCATTTGAGACAAGACCGAAATGGCTTTGGATTTGCGCGGCGCCAATCCACAAGGTCGGATGATGTCTTCGATTTCAGAAACTTCCAAATGAATCATTTTCTGTGGAGTATCCGCTCGGGCGAATAATTTGGGCGTGGTTTTATTAACTCGTTCATCCGTACATTGGGCAGAAAGTAAGACACCAATCAGCAAAGTGTAAGGATCTTTGTGATCCAGTGGAATCGGCGTTTCTGGATAAAGGTCTTCTAGGATTTGTAGGATTTCGTCAGCTTTCTCTTGTCTAGTCATTTTATGGAAACTATTTTTTCAATCAAGACTCAATAAAAATTGTAGCGTATCTACCCCATCCGCATAATCAGTCAAGGCAGGTTTTTGCGCTTGCCCCGGTGCAATGACTTCCCAGCCCGCTAATGCCTGCGTACTAACGACACATTGGATTTCTTCTTTACGATCCTGCAACTCTTTTTCCAAACTGGCGACATCCGTGTAATACTCATAATGCAAACTCGCAATGCGCGATTGTAAGGACGAATCTTCCGTCATCAGAATGCATCCATTGGCTTTATAAGGTACTTTATTGAGAATGAGTAAGGTATAATTATAGTCGAAATTATTTTTATACTTATTGTGCATCACCAATTGATTGTGCTCATGCAAAGCCTCCAATAAGGGATCAAAATTATAATTTTTAGGCACATAAATCTTAGCAACATTCCTACACCCCAAACCAAAATAGGTCAAAGCATCATCCGCTATCCCTGCTAATTCTTCCGTATTTTCCTGACCATTTAAAACAGCAATGGCATTGCGGTTTCTTCGAATGATATTGGGCGATTTTCCAAAATAAGCATCAAAATAGCGAGCGGAGTTATTGCTTCCTGTAGCAATCACCGCATCATAATCCTCCAGCCGCGAAATAAAGTCAAAATAATCTGCTACCCGTGGATCTTTTTCCGCCATTAGCTTCACCAAAAACGGCAGCAAAAATTTATCTTTTTCTGATAATTTAATCTTGGCTTTATGTCCCGTCAAAAATACGCAAAGTACATCGTGGAATCCCACCAAAGGAATATTTCCCGCCAAAATCAACGCCAGTTTTCTGGGAACAATCGTATCGTTTAAGGCATAAGCTGCCACCCATTTTTCCAATGCCTCTTTTTGCAAAAAAGCAGTCCGAATACCCGCCAAAGCTTTATTGGTATTCTCTACCGTAAACCAAGAGTTGTGAATGTAAGTCTGCTTTACAACAGCCGTCAATTCTTCCGTTGGCTCTTCCAATTGCTCGCCCAAATAGGCTAAAATGGCAATGCGACTTTTTAAATCCATGACTTTGTTGTGCTGTTTAAAAAATAAGGTTCTTCTTGGGTTTTTCATTTAGCTTAAAACTTCCTCCTTTTTGTCGTCTGGTCTTTAAGCTAAATGAAAAACGGCGAACTTTTTTTTTCAACGGGTTTTGTGCTGTTTAAAAATTAAATTCTTCTTGAGTTTTACTGGCGTGAATCTTCGATTTCCATTTAGCTTAAGACTTCCTCCTTTTTGTCGTCTCGTTTTTAAGCTAAATGAAAACGGCGAACTTTTTTTTTCAACGGGTTTTTTCTACAATCAGGGGCAGTCCTACGGACTTTAAATGATCAAGCCCAGAGGGCTGAGCCTGTTTGTAACCAACTCAAACGATAAAGCCTGTAAGGCTGACACCGTTTGTAGCCATTTCATCCAAAATAGATAAAAGGGACGTAGTTTCGACATCGCCCCCCAAAAGAGGTGAAAAATAGATTACAAAAAATTAACTTGATCCGCATGGACACCGTCTATTTCTTGAGCGTCTTTTATCAAACTTATTTATTCAATCTTATTTAGGATCTTTCCGGCTCGACAAATAACTCCGCCAGCGATCCATCAATAATTGAAAATCTTCTGGCAAATCCGCTTCAAAATACATCTTCTCCTTGGTACGGGGATGTACAAAACCCAGTGACTTGGCATGCAAAGCTTGTCGACTAAACATTTTGAAAGTATTTTCTACAAACTGCTTATACTTGGTGTAGACTGTTCCTTTGCGGATGCGATCTCCACCGTACTTTGCATCATTGAACAAGGGATGTCCCTTATACTTCATGTGAACTCGAATCTGGTGAGTTCTTCCCGTCTCTAGTTGACATTCTACAAAGCATACATAATACAAGCGTTCCAAAACTTTAAAGTGAGTAATGGCATGTTTGCCTTCTTCTCCTTCTGGAAAAACCGTCATATTGGTTCGCTGGGAAGGATGCCGTCCGATATTTCCTTCAATGGTTCCCTCTTCTTCCTCGGGCTCCGACCAAATCAAAGCCACATATTTTCTCTCAATAGAGTGATCAAAAAACTGTTTGGCCAAATGCGTCATTGCAAATTCCGTCTTGGCGACCACCATCAAACCAGTCGTATCCTTATCTATCCGATGGACCAATCCCGGGCGATCAATCAGGTTCCCCTCCATTACTGGCATCTCTTCATTTTTTAGATAAAAAGCCAAGGCGTTCACTAAGGTGCCCGACCGTACTCCGACGCCAGGATGTACGACCATACCCGCAGGCTTGTGAATGACCATCAGGTCATCATCTTCGTAGCGAATATCTAGCGGGATATCTTCGGGAACTACAGGACCATTTTCTTTGGGTGGGCGATCAAAAGAAACCGTGATAACTTCATTAGGTCGGATCAGATAATTGGGCTTTACCTGCTTTTCATCGACGAGAACCAAAGCAGCTTTGATGGCTGTTTGGATCTTATTACGAGAAATCTGCCAAAGCTTATCCTGTAGAAATTTATCCAATCGCATCGAGCGTTGATTCGGATCAACGACAATTCGTCGATGCTCATAAATGTCTTTCCCTTCTTCCGAAATATTTTTGTTTTCCTCTTCCATCATTTCAATTTTTCGATTGGTCAAAGCCGAATCTTCCGCAAAGGTACTTGAACTTGATTAAAAATGGAACTTGTCTAAAGTTTTCTGAGTAAACAAGTTAAATTGGCTTGCTTTTTTTGGGAAGTCCGAATGGGAAGGCTTGTTGGGAGCTTCTTTTGTGGATTCCACCCAACTATTTGTTAGGATATTTCTGAATATTTCCTCATTTTGGCGCTTTCCTTTAATTGAATTTGTTTTACCCGATAAAATAGCTCCATATGTCTAAGATTGGATTTGGTTCTCTCTGTGTACATGAACCCCGCGACCCTTCCACCACAAAACCCCATGTTTTACCCATTTATGCTACTTCTTCTTTTGCCTTCGAAACCATTGATGAGCAGATGGAAGTTTTTAAAGGGAATGCCACAGGACATGTATATGGTCGCTATGGTAATCCTACGATTGAGGCGGTAGCGGATAAAATTGCTCAGATGGAGACCTTTGGTTTGGAGCAAAAAGCCAAAGCGGTGATGGTGAGTTCGGGCATGTCTGCCATTTCTACCTTGTTTTTGGCCCTTCTAAAAACGGGAGATAAGATTTTGACCCAAGGCAATCTTTACGGAGGAACCACTGAGTTTTTATTAAAAATACTTGG
>CAYQRA010000375.1:0-6913 GCA_964419315.1 uncultured Saprospiraceae bacterium
GGTGGCTCAAGGGTTATCTTCAGCAATAATGACAAATAATTTGCGAGAAGCAGAATTTTTCCTCTCTCCTGCTGGCTCTGATTGCGGTATCGCAAATGTCAATATCGGTACCTCGGGTGCGGAGATTGGTGGTGCTTTTGGTGGAGAAAAAGAAACCGGCGGCGGTCGCGAATCCGGATCGGATGCTTGGAAAGCTTATATGCGTCGTCAGACCAACACCATCAATTACAGCAAAGAATTGCCATTGGCACAAGGCATCAAATTTGATTTGTAAATTTTTGTGCTTGGTATAAAAGAAGAGTCATCCCGAATTTTGGAAAAACCAGAATTCGGGATTTCTTTTATACAAAAAAAATAGAAACAGTTAGCTTATCTCATCGCTTCCCACTCCTCCCGACTAATCCGATAAATACAAACAGGAATTCCTTTCTTGATAGTCTCTTTTTCCAAACGCAGCCCATTTCTTAATGCCACCTTTTTAGAATTTTCATTTCTAACATCGATAATAGAAATAAGACTTTCCGCCAGTTGGTTTTCAAAAACAAAATCCCGAATAGCCTTAGCCGCTTCACTGGCATACCCTTTTTTCCAATGCTTGGGTTGCAAATGATAAGCAATCTCTAACTCTCGGATACCATCCACTTCTTGCCACAATAATCCACAGTGTCCAATAAAGGCATGGCTTGTTCGATCTACGATGGCACACAAACCATCACCCTCCTTATCATAGCGATCTTGTTGATACTCGATTCGGGCGATGGCATGAGCTTGAGGACTGTTTTGATAAATGTCAAACAATCGAGTTGCCTCAGCGTCTTGAAAAAATGCTAATAAATCAAGCGCATCTTCTTTTTGTAAACGGCGAAATTGTAAACGAGGAGAGAAGAGGTTTTTGAGCAGCATCAGGGTTTGAAATTTAGATCAATGATTTTTTCCATTTCTTTTTCTTGCACCAACATGGATTTTAATAAGGCCAGTTGATTTTTTCCGCGTACCAAATTATGCGTTGGATATTGGACAGGGTAGTAAACGTCACCATTCAGATAATCGTTCAAAAAACGCTGCGCTTGTACTTGTACCATTAGAAAAGCACTCAGTAATAAAGAGGCTCGTTCTGAAGCTACTAGAAAGTCGCTGGTGCCCCTAGCGAAACCTTCGCAAAGGGCTTTGAAAATATCCAAGCGCATCGTGACCTCCTGCTCGGGGGCATCTTCTAGTGCAGGGCTAGTAAAGGTGCGTACCATATCCCCAAAGTCATAAAGCGGAGAAGCAAGCATCACGGTATCGAGGTCGATAATAGCAGCAGGCGTACGTTGATCCGCTTTGAATAGAATGTTATTTATTTTGCTGTCATTATGACTAAGTTTTAATGGCAACTGACGACCTCGCCATTCTCGGCAATAAGCATGTTTTTTTAAGAAACTGATTTCTTTGGAAATATACTTTAAACGTTGCTTTGGATCTCTTTGAATCGCTTCCAGAAATTGCTCCTGCCTAAATTTGCAATTGTGAAAATTGGGAATGCCTGTTTGAATAAGCGCCGGAGAGAGCGTCGAGATTTTTTTTGAAAAAATACCAAAAGCTTGAGCGGCTGCAAAAGCTTGTTCTGGGTGGGTCACTTGATCAAAAGAGGAAGTCGGATGAAGAAAAGAGAATAAGCGCCAATGGGCGCCTGCGGAATCGGTATAAAGAATTTTTTGATCTTTTGTAAAAATAGGTTCTGCGAGTGCAAAAGGATAATCCGATTTTTCTAGGTGTCGAGTAAGGTGAACAATGTTTTGTCCAATCGCGAAAGGATCTTTAAAAATAGCGGTATTGACTTTTTGTAAAATGAATTGCCTCTGATCCCTCAATTGAATCCAATAAGTATGATGGATATGTCCAGAACCATGAGCCTTGATAGCCAGTAATTGCTGCTTGGGGAAAAAATGCGGCACTACTTTTTTTGCGGCAATATGTCTTTGCGGATCAATATTCATCCCCAAAAGCAAAAGTGGCTTGTCGTTCCGTCCACCGGCCTCTGGTAAAATCAGGAATCGCAACGGAGGTTCCTCCCAAGGCAATAGATTGTTCCGAAAGAGGTGTGATGGCTAACCAAGCTGCTGCATCATAGACATCAAAAGGAGGGGTTTCATTCCGCTTAGCGCATTCTACAAAAGCATTGACCAAAAAATAGTCCATACCACCATGTCCCGCTCCAACTGCCTTTTGTTCCAGCCGCTTCCAAAGTGGATGGTCATACTTTTTTAGATACTCGTCGGCAGCTTCCCAGCGATGTGCTTTAGGACTGATGCCTTCCAAGTAAATAGATTGATTGACGGCCATCCAAATGCCTTTGGTGCCTTGTACTCGGAAGCCAAGCGAGTAGGGGCGTGGCAAATTAGTATCATGGTGAAGAACGATGGTTTCTCCATTGGAGGTTTGGATCATCGTGGTTACTTTATCGCCGAGGTTGAATTTTATTTTTGCATTGGGGTGTTCTGGTCCTCCTTTTTCATGATCAACAATGTAGTTGTGCAGACCTCTAGCTTTGGAAGCCATAGAGCTTAGAGAGAGCATGCGGTTGCCTCGATTGAGTTGGAGGTATTGTGCGACTGGCCCGAGGCCATGCGTTGGATATATATCGCCATTGCGATGAATAGAATGTTTGGTTCGCCATTTGGATTCGCTGAATCCTTTTGCTCCAAATTCTACACCACCTCCGTAGGGTTCTTTGCCGCTATTGAATTTTACATGTCTCAAGTCATGCTGGTAGCCACCTTCCAGATGAATCAATTCACCAAACAAATCTTGCCGGACCATATTTAAAACGGCCATCACATCTCGCCGGTAACAGACATTTTCCAAAAAGAAAAGAGGAACACCTGTTCTCTCGTGGGTATTGACCAATTGCCAGCATTCATCTAGGGAAAAGCCACCACAGACTTCTACTCCAGCGTATTTTCCAGCTTCCATAGCGGCAATAGCCATTTCGCTATGCCATCGCCAAGGAGTGGAAATGATGACGGCATCCACGTTTTCCATCTGTAGGAGATTGAGGTAGTCTTTGTCTCCTTTATCAAAGATGCGAGCTTGTGGTTTTTTGTGTTTAGTAAAAATCGCTTTGGTTTGTTCAATCATCTGTGCATCAGGATCACATATGGCCACCACATTACAATCTGTTCTCCGCAATGCAAGCTCAAGGTTTCCCTGGCCTCGAAGTCCCGTACCTATGAATCCCAAATTAAGACTTGATTTAAAAGGCGTTTTACCAGAGGGGAGCGGACTTGAATTAGCGTTGAGCTTAGGTAGGGCAAGACCTGCGCCAGCTAACCCAGAGGTTTTTAAAAACTTTCTTCGATTGATTTCCATGATGTCCTTTTTATCAGTAGTGGTCAGAGCGGAGCCGAATAAATGGCATTTTTTTTGACAATATATATAGAAAAGAGGCCATTCGTTTTCGGTTCCAAACGATATAATACGGTTGGGTATACTTAAATAAATTTATGGTCTAAGTTATCATTTTTCTCTCAAAACCCAATACTAATATGCATTCCCAGTCATTTCAGGTTAATAACATTCAAGCCTTAAAAGCCGAATTAGAGCAACTAAATTCTAAAGACTTTAAACCTACTGTTGGCTTTGTCTTTTGTTCTGTTTCTTATGATTTACAAGAAATTGGTCAGGTTTTTACTACTCATCAAATCGATTTGGTTGGTTCTACTTCGGCCGGAGAAATATATGATAAAGAAATTTTTCAATCTTCTATCGTCGTATTATTGATGGATATGAAAAAGGAGTATTACTCCTTGAATTTTCAAAATACGGAAAGTGAAACGACCTATCAAATCGCCTACTCCGCAGGTTTAGCTGCTAAAGAGCAATATGCCAATCCAGCGATGATTGTGCTTTCTGGAGGGATGTACGTAGATGGCGATCAAATTATTTATGGGCTCAAGGATGGGGTTGGACGAGAAGTTCCGGTGTTTGGCGGATTGGCAGGCGATGATCTTGCTGTTAATAAAACTTATGTCTTTTCAAATAATCAATGTAGTTCGGATGGTCTGTTTTGCTTCACTGTAGATGCCGATAAAATCGAAGTGAAAGGAATGGCCACCTGTGGATGGGAAGCGATAGGGGGGACCAATACGATTACCGAAGCGCAAGGGAATATTCTAAAAACTATAAATGGAGAACCAGCTCTTGATGTCTTTCTCCGGTATTTTGGCTTTTTTGACAATGCCAATAAATATGAAGAAGAAGTAGTGGGAACGATAAGCGGACAATATCCTTTGCAAATCCAAAGAGAGAATGGAAGTTCTATTCTTCGTTCTCCTTTAATGGTCAATGAAGAAGACCGGTCTTTGGTTTTGGCTGGAAGTGTAAAAGAAGGGGATAAATTTCGATTTTCTATTGCCCCTAGATTTGAGGTGATTGAAAATACAGTCCAAGAATTTTCTGCTTTTCAAAAGGAAACCCAAGAAGTCGATGCCATGCTCTTGTTTTCTTGTAAAGGTCGACACATGGCTCTTGGTCCATTGGTGGAGCAAGAAATAGAAGGAATTCATGATTATTGGAATGTACCAATGATTGGATTCTTTGCCTATGGAGAAATTGGTCAGACTAAAGAAGGCGTTTGTGAGTTTCATAATGAAACCTGCTCTTTGGTGACTTTCTATGAAAAATAAAAAAAAGAAACGATGCTAAATAACTATCTGGATTTGAAAAGATACATCGAGGAGATGCCAGAAGGGGAAGAGAAAGAAAAGATGGCTTTGATCGCAAAAAGTATAAAGAAAGATTTGGTGAATACCAATTTTAAATTGCAGCGCACTTTAAAAGATAAAGATATTGCCATTCGGCTGCTCAATGCTTCGATGGAAGACTTGGAGCAACAAAAAGTCATTATTGAAAAAGCCAATGAACGACTGATAGAATGGCGGAAGGAAGTAGAAGTGAAAAACTTAGAATTGAGTTTCCAAAAAGGTTTAGTAGAAGAGAAATCCAAAGAGCTCAATAAAAATCTACAAGAACTTGCTCGCTCTTATAACGAACTTGAGCAGTTTTCTTATATCGCTTCTCATGATTTAAAAAGCCCACTAAGAACCATTACAAGTTTTGCATTGCTTTTGCAAAAGCGCTACTTGGGCAAATTGGATAAACAGGCAGATGAGTTTATTAACTTTATCGTGGCTGGCACAAAAAATATGGATCGCGTCATTAGCGACTTACTAGAATATTCTAAGGTGGGCGTTAAAGAAAAAGACTTTGAGTTAGTTAACCTCAAGAGTATTTTGGAATTGGTACAGTTCAATCTAGGAGTCGCCATTCGAGAAGCGAAGGGGACGGTCATTACCTCCAATCTGCCAATCCTGCTAATCAACAAACAAGGGGTGATGCAAGTTTTCCAAAATCTAATTGGGAATGCTATTAAATTTAGAAAACAAGAAGAAGAACCAGTTATTGAAATAAGCTGTGAACAGAAAGGCGAAGAATATCTTTTTACGGTAAAAGACAATGGGGTCGGGATGGAGATGGAATATCAAGAAAAAGCCTTCTTGCCTTTTCAACGCCTCAATGATAGTGATCGCCCCGGAACAGGAATGGGACTTGCTATTTGTAAGAAAGTGGTAACCTTGCACGGTGGAGACATCTGGTTTGAGTCAAAACGAGGACATGGAACAACTTTTTTCTTTACCCTTTCTCAAGCCCCTAAAGGAGAAGAAAGTACCAAAAATCAAGAGGCTCAGCAAAGATTAGAAGAAATAAGACGCCTAGAAAAGGAAACAATAGAATAATTTTTATCGTTATATATGGCATCTACGCTAAAAAGCGATTATATTTGCAGTCGCTAAAAAACAATTAGCAAAACGGTCGGTTGGCCGAGTGGTTAGGCAAAGGTCTGCAAAACCTTGTACAGCGGTTCGAATCCGCTACCGACCTCCAAGAGCTTCCTCTAAATTTTAGAGGAAGCTTTTTTTGTTAAACATCACACGCTCTAGTGCTTAATCTACTGCTACTTTCTCTAAATTAGAAAACCCTTTGCACCTAATCCCACAGGTACGGTTTTCTGTCTCAAAATAGCTATCAGATTTTCTTTTTACAGGATTAGTTTACCCTAACAATAAATGTAATCCATCTTTTTGTGTAAAATTTCTCAAAGCCTACCTTTTGCCTAATAAAATTTTGATATTTAGTCAAAAGTTAAAGAACTATTTCTTATTTTAACGGCACAATGAACCTAAAAGGAAAACAAACATACACTGCCTCTGCCCAGCAAATCTGGGATGTGTTAATGGATACAGAGAAACTCGCCAAAATTACGCCTGGAGTCTCCAAACTCGAACTAACAGGAGCGGATCAATACAATGCCATATCGGAAGTTAAAATTGGTCCAGTTAAAGGAGCTTTTAAAGGAGATCTTTTTTTGGAAAATAAGGAGGAACCTTCTGGTTTTACACTGCGCGTAAAACAACTCAGTAAAATTGGTAATGCGGACGCTACTGTAAATATCCAAATCAATGAATTGAGTGAAGGACAGTGCGAATTGGCTTTCAATGGCAAAGCAAAATTATCGGGCACACTGGCGCGTACCGGCCAAAGGGTACTCGGCGGTGTGGCAAATACGCTAACCAAGCAATTCTTCGCAGCCTTGGAAACGGAATTGGCTTCTACTAATCCAAGTCCCTCGGCTACTGTTGATGCAAGTAAGCAAAAAATTACACCTGTAAAGCAGACAGCAGCTTCAAGTGCTACAACCGAAAAAGCAATAGAATCCTCAAAGAAACCTTTAACGGAACCTCAAGCCTTCAGTTTTTGGCGATGGCTCAAAGAACTGTTTGGGATTAAATAGTACGCAAGCCACTGGACAACCAGTGGGAGATAAATCATATCAAAATCACTGATCAGCAAACACTCAATCCATCCATTTTTG
>CAYQRA010000376.1:0-6901 GCA_964419315.1 uncultured Saprospiraceae bacterium
CGAAATCATATTAAAAAAT
Source organism: uncultured Saprospiraceae bacterium (assembly GCA_964419315.1). Taxonomy (GTDB): domain Bacteria; phylum Bacteroidota; class Bacteroidia; order Chitinophagales; family Saprospiraceae; genus CALLVY01. The sequence goes on from CAYQRA010000376.1 coordinate 20, forward strand.
TAAAATTGTGTTGCATTTACTTTTATAATCTAGGTTATCAATATTGATTGGCATTATAACAATGCAAACGTAATCATAGGGAAGTAAATTTTTTCTTTGGTGCTTAAAAATCAGACAAAAGAAATCCTACCATCTCCAAGCATCGACTCCGCTTTGATTCGATATATAATTAATGTGTAAATTTTTTGTTATTTAGGATAAATTTCAATATATTTATCATATTGAAATAATAGAAGCAGTAATGTTAGGGTAATCTTTTAAATAGTAAATGGAATTGCTGCTACACAATTGTTTCGGTGCTTCAAAAAAATATGAATGACTATTTGTCTTAAAGCTAATTTAAAAATATAATAAAGTTATTTCTCAATTAAAATCGTTGATACTCTAAAATACCTTTAAGATCATTAATGGTTTGAAAAAGATGGACGCATGTAAATAATTGCGGTGTCGTTTGTCGTTTTCTAGCATTGAATGAATCTGTCCTTCTATTTCAACCAGTAACTTCTGGTTAGGAATATTTCTTACTTCTAAAAACAAAAACGTTTCTACTAATCTTTTGGACTGAGATTTTCTCAGACTAGAATTGCTAGGTCTTTTAAATGAAAAAAATTATTAGAGAGTAACATCCGTTAGTTGATCTAAGGCTACCGGGGTTATTTAAAAATAAATTTTGAATTTTAAGGATAGCCAATTCTTTCCCTAAGTGTAGTCCCGTAATTCACAAATTATCGTATACGGTTCTCTTGCCTTATTTTCTTTCTAGGGTGAGCTGGTAGAGGTATGTACTTAGGTCTTATTCGCTGAATAAGAGCCTACTAAAATATCGTAGGTCAACTTTCTACAACAATCAAAAAGGCATTGTTGTAACAATAAACTTGTGTAAAAATTTGACTCAAACGAAACCCAAATTAAGTAACCTAATTTTTAACTAAAATTTATATCATGAAAAATTTACTTTGTTTACTTTTTGTTTTTTTACTGGTCTCCTGTGGTAAAGAACAAATACAAGATGTGGGAACTCAAAAAGATACCTATTTCCATATCAGAAATGTTGACGGCTCTGTTGCTACACAAGTAGAACCCGAATTAATGAATCCTATCTATGAGCATATGATTTCATTAGGGATGACAGCGGAAGCAGAAAAATTCTTGGTGACTTATACCGAAGAAGGTACATTGATTCCCCAGATCTCTGAACTTAATTTTGAAGGGAGAAGTACAGTTGGTGCTCAGTCGAATTCTCCTGTTGATCCAAATTACCAGTCCCTTGAGCAACCCATAACTAACACTGAACTAGAGGCTAGCGACCGAACGGGTTTTAACTATGGTGGACACAATCAAGGCATAGGATGGCGCTATGGCTTCGATATAGATGTTGATACTGACCCATTTTTCTATGAGCTAGGAACTACTGGACAATCAAGAAGATTGGAAGCGTACTACTTGATCTTGTACAATTATGGTTTATGCTACCAATCTCATATTCAAAATATTGGCTGGCAAGGCACTAAGTGCAGTGGAGAAATTACAGGTACCACTGGACAAAGCAAAAGAATGGAAGCGACTCGTATTTGGTTAAATGGAGGTCCTACTCCAGGGTTTGTTGGCTACCAAGCACATATCCAAAATATTGGGTGGCAACCTTGGGTATTTAATGGCGCTCAAGCGGGTACCACCGGGCAGAGTTTACGACTAGAAGCCTTTAGAGTTAAGTTCTACTTATTTTAGACTTGCTTCCAATAAAATTAATCTCCCCTTAGCAAAGAATATGACTTTATAATTGGAATAAGTTCCACTAAGGACTGAATAGAAACAGCTAGAATATTCATTGCGAATATTTTAGCTGTTTTTTGTTGTCTGAAAAACCGATAAAGGAGATCCTTAAACGAAGTGAACTAAACCTCATTTAGGAGTTACCAGATAATAGAGAAAATGCTTAACTCGGCCAACTCCCTATCTTAAATCTTTCAATCCAGTCTATCGCATCAAAGCAATGTCTCCACTAAATTGTAAGACCAAACCATTTCGTTTTCTAACTTGGCATTGATACACATAAATTCCTGGATTAAAAGGTTCGCCATTTCGCTCACCATCCCATCCCATCAATGGATCATTGGGTTGGAAATTAGTCGCCGCAAATACTTCTCCTCCCCAGCGATCATAAACTCGGAGCCAATCAATTTGCTCGATTTCTGAGTTGGAATAAATAGTAAATTGATCATTGATTTGATCTCCATTTGGTGAAAATCCACTGGGGATATAAATGCCGTGATTCTCATCAATAAAAATAGTAATTCGCACTTCATATTCACAACCCAAAGCATCCGTAATTAGGACGCTATAGTTTCGATTTTGATTTGGAAAGGCTAGGGGATAAGGGCAATCTCTACAGCTTAAATCTCGGAAAGGAGACCACTGGAATTGAAGCCCACTAGTATCTGCATATTGGATGGGCATCAAAATCGTATCCGCTAAATAGATGGTCGTATCGCTTGGGAGGATTACCTCAAAACTATTGGACGGTGGAATGGTGAAGCTAGATTCGTGGATACACCCAAATTCATCTTGGGCCCATAAGGGATATTGACCGGAAGACAGGGAATCAAAAAACGCACTAGATTGAAAGACTTGTCCATCAATGCTATAAGTCCATTCTGCAGGTGGATCGACGACGGTCATTTGGCCGTTGAATTCTTCGGGACAAGGACTTTGTACGAAGGTACTCAGAATGATTTCTTCAGAAATATTGACAAATAATTGTTGCAAAGTATCGCAGGGGCCACCCAGTGGACTATTATTGTTTTCATAAAGTCCAGCCTCTCTTAGGGTATCTCCAAAAAAGAGAAGGTATTCGCCTTCACAGAGAAAAGCGCTATCACTTTGGATAACTTGATTTTGAAAGGAAACGCTAACTTGATGAATAGAATCACAGCCATCAGCAGAAAGGTTTTGCTGACTAATAATGGTATCTGTTTCTATACTTTGGCCAAAGATAATTACGGAGCTGCCTAGGCAAGTGTCGATATTTTCAAAAGTAAAAACAGGCGTAAATAAATTGACCATTACCGTATGAATGCTGTCGCAATTATTGGAACCCGGTTGGCTTTGCTCAAAAATACCTGCTCCAAAAACAGCTTGTCCAAATACACTTATCGTATCTCCTGCGCAAATGTCAATTTGCGCATTGCTACGGATCGTTTCTTTGAAATGGAGCGTGACGATATGGGTGGAATCACAAGTGAGTGCTCCACTAAGTTCTTTTACTATAGTCGTATTTTCAACGTAGGCTTGATTATCAATGACGATGGTATCGCCTTCGCAAAGGTCGATCAATTCTTGGGTGAACGCAGTATCATTGAAGGTGACATTTATTTGGAAAACAGAATCACAACCGTTGGGCGCAAGAATCGTATCAAAAAGAATTTGGTCGTCAAAGAAGTACTGACCGAGGAGTAAAATACTATCACCTGCACAGCGGGTATAATTGACATTGGTAAAAATGTTTTCGTCGAAAACCAGATTAATGTGGTGGACCGAATCGCAATTATTACTCGCTGTGAAAGTTTGAAGGAACAAAGTATCTCGATCAAAGAATTGGCCATTGATCCAAAGGCTATCTCCCTCGCATAAAGAAATGGTTTCGAAAGTATGGATACTGTCTATTTGGAGGACGAGAATGGTATGCGTGCTATCACAAGTATTCGCTCCTGTTTGCGTATCTTGTAATATTATGGGCCCAGAAACGCTTTGGCCAAAAACCAAAATGGTATCCCCTTCACAAAGTTCGATCGTCTCTTGCGTATTGATGAGATCAATGAGATCCAAATCAATGATGTGCGTAGAATCACATGAAAGAACTCCGGCGAATACTTGGACAATAGTGGTATCCGTAAAATAGATTTGATTGTCAATGACAATGCTATCTCCATCACAAATTTCAATTCGTTCAAAGCTCATCGTGGTATCAATACGGCTGAGACTTATTTCGAAAATGGAATCGCAGCTATTGGCTACCGAGACCGTGTCGTAAAGGGTTATAGCATCGAAATAATATTGCCCAAGCAATAAAATACTATCTCCTTCACAAAGCGTATAAGTGATCGGAGTAAAAATATTATTTTCAAAAATAAGTTGAATATGATGCACCGAATCACAAGTGTTGTTGGCACTTAGAAGTTGCACCAGACTAGTATCTTGATAATATGTTTCGGTCGCCAATACAAAACTATCGCCTTGACATAAAGATACGGTTTCGAAAGTATGAACACTGTCTAGCAAAAGCACCTTGGTGATAAAAAGGCTATCACAAATGTTTGGTGTAGAAACAGTTTGACTTAAAGTGATACTGTCAAAAACGCTTTGCCCAAAGAGGATAATAGTATCTCCTTCGCAGAGGTAAAGGGTATCTAGGACTTCGGCTAAGGAGTCAATAGTGATGGTGATGCTATCCGTTGAAAAGCAACCGGCATTGGAGCCCGCCAAAAGAATATAGGTGGTAGTGGTATCTGGTTTGACCCATAAGTCAGGACAAGTATCGCAAAGTAAGGTTTGATTAATAAACCACTGGGATTGGTCGAAAGTACCTCCTGAGAGTAATAAGGAATCGCCTTGACATAAATTAAGGTCAGGCCCTAAATCTACTTTGGTTTCTGCAATCAAGCTAATCAATACGGTGTCGGAATAGACTCTTCCGCAACTATCTGTTGCTGCCACCCAGATTTTTCCAAAACCTGAAGAAGTGAACGTTTGTTGGTTGGAAAAGTCGCTCCATAGGTAAGAGGAATAACCGCTACCCGCGTTAAAATTAAGGATGCCATTATCACAGACTTGGCGATCTGGGCCAAGATCGATACCAGCAAGTATTGGGATGTTGCGGATCATTACGGTATCCGAATAAATATTGCCACAGCTATCCGTCGTCATTACCCAGACCTTCTCAGGGCCCGTACTGGTATAGCTTGGATTGGTAGAAAGGTCGTGCCACAAGTAGGAGGAAAAACCATTGCCTGCATCAAGAATAAACGTAGCGGTATCACAAATACTTAAATCTGGACCAAGGTCAAGATTGCCTGCAAATACACAAGTATCGCAAGGAGTAGGTTGGTTGTCACAAAAAGAATTGTCACAACAATCTGGATCGGCACAATCTATCAAACCATCCATATCATCATCTAATCCATTATCGCAAATTTCTGTACAATCAAATCGTTCTCTGACCACGATCACCTTTGAAAAGGAATTCATAATATTTCTATCGCCCACCAAATGATGTTCTTGCTGTACTATCGGAACGGTGAGGTCATCATTGATTTGGACATTGAAATTCAAAAATTGATTCCACACTTGGCGGGTATTGGCCCAGGGTTGACCGGCGGAGCCAAAGACATTGATTCGACTTCGACATTCACAAACAATTTCGGCCTCTCCATCTGCATCTAAGTCTACAATAACGGGCATCTCCGCGTTGGTCGCAGAGCTACATTCTATTTTGTCCAACTCTGTTCCATTACTACCATCTATGATTCGCAGAAATTTACTATCTCGATAAACGACTTCTATAATTCCATCATCATTGAGGTCAAATAAACTATGAGAAGCATTGCCTCCGGATTCCGTAATCGGAGTACTCCAAAGCTGTGTACTGAGATCACTATTGAAGGCCACCATGTCTTCTTGATTTCTAACGATGACTTCCGGATTGCCATCGCCATCCATATCTGCTATCGCAGGAAAGTTGAAGCCATTAAATGGAAAGGTTTGGCCACCATCGGTGGCATTGGCGATGATCGTAGGGGTCTGAATATCCCAGATGTAAAGTTGATACTCATTAAAAGCGAAACGTCCTCTAACTACCGCATCTAAATCTCCATCCTTATCCATGTCCGCAATAGAAGTGGTATTATCACTACTGTACATTCCGGGTTCAACCATGACATCATGGACCTTGGTGAACGCAAAAGTGGTATTATTGACGGCATAGAGGAAAGGTCCGAGCACCAATTCTAGTCCATCACAATCTGGGCAGGCAGCTGATTGGGGCAGAACATCCACTGGAATACCAAGACCGTAATCTTTATACTGATTTAGGTCGGTAAAATTGAGAGAGGAAAGAATATTTAAATTATCGGTATCAAAGAGATGGTTCATCAAAAGAATTTCAGGTTTTCCATCTTGATTGAAATCTGCGATACAACCTCTGTTTTGGTAAAAACTACCATCTTCTCCAGGGACGAATACGTCTCGGGTTATGGTTCCATCATGTTCTATCCTTCTGAGTCGATCCCCTCCTGTAGCAAAAATCTCTGCTGTTCCATCGCGATCTACATCAGCAATCAAAGTCCGTTGGATTTTTTCTACGCCAGAAGTGATTTCCCAAATAACACTGCCATCGATTCCTCTGCACATGGCCAATCGCCCAGGAGAATAACGACCTTGAAAAAATTCAGGAAGACCATCTCCATCTACATCGCCAACGGTCACGTCAAAACCCAATGGTCGAAGAACACTCGAAGTACTCGTTTTCCAATCCAATTGGAGTTCAATATTACCAGAGACAAAAGTGCTAGAATCGCAGGGATCAATCGGACAATCGACATAATAATTCGTTGCACAACTTTGATCCTGACAACAATCCGGATCATAACAATCGATGAGTCCATCTCCATCATCATCAAATCCATTATCACAGATTTCACTACCGGGAGTCCCATCCGTTACGATGACTTGTTGGCAACGAGTAGCTTGACATAAACCATTGGAGGCAATTAGGCAGACGGAAAAAATACCAGTCGTAGGAAGATCTACGGTATAAACGTTTCCGGTACCGTCGGGAATATTATTTAGGGTCCAGATGATATTGGTTGCATTGCTAGAAGTATTGGT
>CAYQRA010000377.1:0-6859 GCA_964419315.1 uncultured Saprospiraceae bacterium
GTCGGGAGACCTACACTTAGGTCCGCGTATTACCTGCAGGTAATAGCGAAAAATCGGGTTTAGATTTTAATTATGGTGTATTTTCTAGGCAAAAAAAGATATGGGGTATCAATAGACCTTCCAGATAGGCCCTAAATTAATGACGATAAAAAACCTTCTTTTGATACTCCTAACTTTTTGTTTTTCAAATCCCTATAGCTATTTAATACAATCATTTTTAAACAACTTCTATCTAAACAAGGAGGTGAAAATTGTTTGCCTAGGCTTTCTTTTTTCGAAAAGCCCAAGCAAACAATCTTTGATGGTCTAAGGTGTTATTTGACTTTATTCCTTTGATTTTATCTGATGGAAAACATCATAGATGTGTGCATTCAATATGGTCTTGGTATCTCGCTTGTCAAAATAATCCATTTTAACCACACTCCTTCTACCCGTTGTCACATCAAAAAGAATGGCATAATAAAGCATGTCATATTTAGGCGTCAAGGCATTGGCTAGGGTAAGCGGTAAGAAATAAGGAACCAGTACAGAAAGTCCAACCCAAGACCATTGGCCTTTATTTTTTTCTTTGAGCGATATGACACCAGTCCATAGGAAATAATCTGTTCCATATTTCTCTGCAATCGCATTGGTTTCTTTTTGGTTGTAGGCGGAAGTCAAAGACAAATCAAAATGGCTCATTTGTTGGCTAAAGTAATGATTGACTTCGTTGATGTCATTAAATTTTTCGATGTCATTGGTCGAAAGATCGGTTACATCCAGTACGTCTATTTTCAAATCAGAAACCTTGGAAATTTCTTTTAGCGAATTGCGAAAAGCGACTTGTTTTTCTTCAGACCGAATGTATTGTATCGTTCCTTCCTTTCCTTCGTTGAGCGACAAGTAAAAAGGATTGACCACCACAATTTTATTAATCCCTAGCTGTTTCCCTTTTTTCGCTTCTCTCTTTTCATCGGCCCTCCACTCTTTGCGGCCTTTATCGGTTTCATAGAAAGCTTCTCTATCTTCCCGTTCTTCCAATTTCTCCAAACCTTCTTCGCATTGCTTTTTGAATTGCGCTTTTTTCAACTCTTCAACAAAAGCATACTTCCAATAATCAGCCTCCTCCTCTGCTCTTTCAATTTTATCGAACTTAGACGTTTTTTTATCGGTATCCTTTTCTTCTTCCTCTTTCTTTTCTTCCTTTGGAGGCACAGGTTCCGTTGTACTTTTCGCTGGTCGAGCACTGGTCAAAAAGGAATCAAAATCTCTATGAAATCCTGCAAATTCAACAGACAGGTCCTCTACGATAGCCTTGAGTTCTTCATCTCCTTTAGCTTCTTGCAAAACATTCCAATTGTATTTTAAAGCCAAGATGGTCAACTCTTCCTGATCAATTTCATTTAGAAAGTGGTAGACTCTTTGTACTGAACCTTCTAATTCTTTGACCACTCTTCTTCTTTCTCTTTTCAACTTTTTAAGATTGACGCCATCCTCATTTTGGTATTTTGCTTCCATGTACAAAGCCTTTCCAATGACTTTTTTCAATTCAAGGTCATTTGGAAAATCTTCGAACATTAGAAAAGCCGTATAAATAGCCTCGGGAAAATTTTCTGCATAAAGATTTAGAAAAGGAATTTGGTATCTTGCTCTAGCTTGAATATCAAAAAATTCTTTCTCGGGGAAAACGAAAGTTTTTTTACCTTCTGCCTCTACTCCGCTGATCTGTTTTTCCATTTTCTCCAAACGCTTCAAACTGGAAGGGTGAGAAGATTTCTTATCTTCTTCCTTGTCTTCCTTCATCGCAGAAATCGCATTGACTTCTTTTAACCAAAGATCGGCTGGTAGCTCATAATTTTCATCATTAAAAAAGGTACTTGGAAATTCGTAATCCTCAAATGGCAAATAAGAATAATGTAAAATCTTAAATGTATTGCTGATAACTTGGGGATCGTAAGGACTACTTAAAAAGATTTCAAAACCTTCATCATCGGCTTGCTCTTCCAACTTCTTGGAATACATACTCTTCTTAAATAGATTTCGATCAACGGTCAGGCGATCAACATTTCTTTCATTCTGACCATTCCTGCGATCAATCTCTTTGGATTTGACAAATTTATTAATCGAATGTTGGTGCTTGATATGAATCAACTCATGCGACAAAACAAAAGCCAATTGCGCCTCGTTTTGCAAATTGGCCAAAAGCCCCAAGGTCACAAAAATGATCCCTTGGTCTGTGGCAAAAGCATTTACCGCAGCACTATTTAAAACATAAGCTCTCGGCTTTTTCTTTTTTAATTTTCGATCGGTATAGGTGAGTTTTCCGAGCACCTTATTCACATAGACCGTTGCAGGATCATTGAACAAGACCTGACCACTTTGTAGGACATCGTCAATTTCAAAATTAGACTCTAGAATAAACCGTTTTTGATTTTTAGCATCCCTTCTTTTCCCTTTCTTTTTATCCCCGATCTCTTCTACTTGCTTTTTAAACTTGATGGTACTAGAGGTAATAAACTCCTTAGGAATTCTTCCTTCTGCTTTGAGCAATTCTGGCGCTTGTGCATTTAAAGAAAAATTAAAAAAAGACAAGAACAAAAAAACGATATAATATGACTTTTTCATAGCAAAAAAAATTTAAGATTAAAAACTAAGCAACAACAAGTACCATCTTAAAAATCAATGGCTGTTATTATTCCACCGGGGCTATTGAGGGTGACAAATTGAGGCGTATAGATTTCATTATCTCTAGTTACTCTATAGCCTTGGGAACTATTGATAGGTGCTCCGATATTGAATTGAGATTCTTGGTCAAGTACACTCAAACTTGGTACTCTGGTGATATATTGAGAGCCCTCAAAGATATCTGTGCTCCATAGAATAGTTTCCTCTTTATCCAGTCGTAGATGTGTTTTCGAAACCGCTTGAGTTCTAAATTCAAGCACCTCATTACCATCAGCCAAAAACAAAAAATGATTATTAAAAGTACCACCCGATTCCATCGAGAAAATAAAGTCACCATTTTCTAAAACGGTTCCTCCCCTAGCATTTCCAAATACTCCAGAGAGTGTTCGCAAGCTAATCGGATGTTTCACCAAGACCTCAGGGCCATAGGTGTCCAATTGGCTATCCGTGGTAAAGAAATAGATGGTTTCATTATTGGCATGAAAATCAAACCAAAAAGCATCTTGAGAACCCGGTACTTCTCCAGTTATTCTTTCAGATTCGATGTCGTAGATTTTGATATTCTGGTTATTCTCTTTATAGATAACTTTTGTATGATTATTATTAATAGAGGCTACTTTTATGCGGCCAGAATCATCAATAATCACAGAGTCTCTGGCAAACTCATTCGCCAAATATACATTTCCCCCTGCAACGTAAACGACTTCCTTTGGAATAACGACCTCTTCTTTGTCCTCAGAATCTGGATCATAAGGTCCTTCAAATTGTGTTTCGTAATTAAAACAAGCGCTGCAAACTAAAACCAGTAGCAAGGCAAATAATCTATTTATCATGACTTATTATTTTTGTTGTTGACAATATTTACAGCTTTTAAAAGAGTAGGAATCCTACTCCAATATTTACTCGAAATATTTCGTGATTAAAAACTCGACTAAAAACAGCCACATCATAATCCGTTTGATTCGGATTAGTAGAGTAATTGGGGTCATAGGATTTATCTTCATAGGCAATCCTTATCAAATCGATATTTAAAGGTATATTAAAACGAATCCCCATAGAGAGGATCACTTTATCCCAAAAAACTTGATCATTGCTCCAACCTAATTGAAAAAAATTAAGGTTCATTTTTTGCTCAAGTTCTATTTTTTGATGGCCAAACAATTCCCCTAACTCATTATAATAGCGAGTTTCTTTATCTACAATATTCGAACTTATAAAAGACCGCTTTAGACCATAATAAATCCGATTCCCCACTGGTGCCAAGGCTCCTTTACTGGCATTAAATTTACTTACTCGCAAAGTGATCGACTTTACATTGAGCCGACTAAACAGATCATGATCGTCTAGTTCATTAAAACTAAAAGGATCAAATACAGTCCCAGAAGTTAGTGTTTGAGCACTGTGTGTTGCGCCCGTGTAATATTGCGCTGCGTTGATTGAAATCGTACGATAACGACCAATCACATAAGAGAAGCTACCTTCAAACTCATAATTGAATCCAAGTCGCCCGGCAGAGGTGCCGAAGGTTCTAAAATCACCCCCTCTATTATTTTGAGTAGGACCATTAATAGCCGGTAGGCTAGAAACCGTGAGCGAAAGAAAACCTTTCTTTCCTAGATAACCAGGTGCTTGAGCCAATAAAAAAATGGGAAAAAAGAAAAGACTTATTAATAGTAAGGTATTAATTTTTTTCATTTAGCTTTATTTTTCGTTGAATAGATTTGCTGCATAGTATAGTATACGCACAAGTATAAAAAAAGGTGTGGGAAAACCCACACCTTTTTTATTTAGAAGAGTTCTAATCACTCGTCAGATAAGACAAGAGCCTTAAAATTTCTAAATACAACCAGACTAAGGTAAATAAAAGTCCCATCGCAGAATACCATTCCATGTAATCTGGTGCTTTCATTTCTTCTCCTTTTTCGAAGTTGTCAAAATCCAATAATAGATTCATAGAAGCGATACCGATGATCACCAAGGTGATACCGATGCTCATCATGCCTCCATCGTGTAAAAATGGGATAGAAATCCCAAAAAAGTATAAAACCATATTGACGAGATACAAAAGCATCACCGCACCTACCGCCATCGTAACTCCTGCTCGAAACTTCTCCGTAACGACGATCATCCGTGTTTTATACAACATCAGCATCACAAAGAGAATAGAAAAAGTAACGGTAACGGCTTGGAAGATTAATCCAGGGAAAAAAGCGTCAGCGTAATAAGCAGTGATCGTTCCTACCAAAAGTCCTTCCAGCGCTGCATAAATCGGTGCCAAAACAGGAGATCGGCTTGGATTGCTACTAGCAATAAACATCACTATCGCTCCACCTATAATTCCTCCCCACATAAACAGTGGATTAGGAAAAGTAAAAGACATTAAACCAGTGGCTAACATCACCACCATTAAAACGAGGGTTTTATTGACTGCACCATTAATGGTCATCGGACGATAATCTGCGCCCGCCATTCCGGCATCTAATACGTCTCTATATTTATCCTCATTCAATACTGGATTAGAGGACTCTGTAAAAGATTTTTTACTCATGATTTATATTTTTATTAAAATAATGGTCTAAGATAAGACTTTTTGAATAACAATTAAAGCACTGGATTGATAAAGTAATTTGTCCAATACTTCACTGAAAAGACTATACTCGCTCCAAAATAGTAGCATATCCCTGCCCTACTCCGATACACATAGTCACTAATGCATAACGTTTGCCTTGCTCTTTTAGTTCCAGTGCTGCACTTTGCAAAATTCTTGCCCCTGTCATTCCTAACGGATGACCAATTGCGATTCCACCGCCATTTGGATTGATCCTTGGATCATCATTGGCCAAGCCCCACTCCTTAGTACAAGCCAAAACTTGTGCCGCAAAAGCCTCGTTGATCTCAATAATGTCCATATCCGCCATCGTCAGGCCCGCTTTCTTTAGAGCCAAATTAGACGCACCGACGGGGCCAATGCCCATCACTTTAGGCTCTACTCCTGCTACTCCTGAGCTTACAATTCTCGCCAAAGGCTTCAAATTATGGCTTTTTAAGGCATTTTCTGAGGCAATGAGTATTGCCGCAGCTCCATCATTAAGACCAGAAGCATTCCCTGCCGTCACCGTTCCTCCATCTTCCGCTTTGCGAAAAGCAGGTCTTAATTTGGCCAAAATCTCTATCGTAGTGCCTGGGCGGATAAACTCATCTTGGTCAAAAATAATCGGATCTGCTTTGCGCTGTGGAATCGAAACGGGGATAATTTCTTTGGCCAAGCGACCAGATTGCTGCGCAGCAGTGGCTTTCATCTGCGACCAATAGGCAAAAGCATCTTGCTCTTCCCGATTGATTTTGTAGCGATCTACTAAATTTTCGGCGGTATTGCCCATCGCATCTGTTCCAAATTGAGCAGCTATTTTCGGATTGACAAAACGCCAACCAAAACTACTATCGTGCATTTTTGCATCTCTTCCAAATGGTTTGGATACTTTAGAAATGACCCAAGGGCCACGAGTCATATGCTCTACCCCACCTCCAACAAATAAATCTCCGTCGCCCGCTTTGATCGCTCGATTGGCGTGAATAACAGAAGACATCCCTGATGCACATAAGCGATTGACGGTCTCTCCCGGAACGGTCCAAGGCAAACCTGCTAAGAGTAAAGCCATGCGAGCAATATTCCGATTATCTTCTCCTGCCTGATTCGCACAGCCAAGGATCACATCATCAACCGCTGATTTATCCAAATCTGGATGACGGTCAAATAATGCCTTGATCGCGTGTGCCGCTAAATCATCGGTCCGAATTGGAGCAAGTGTTCCGACAAATTTTCCAATTGGCGTACGGATACCATCTACAATAAAAGCGTCTTTCATTTATCTATTTTATTTTTGGTCATCTAGAATCTACCTATTGATCAGGCAGACTCCCTATTTCCCATGTTTCTTTTTTTCTATAAACGGTGCCTTTAAAAGAGGCGACCAATATTTTATCTTGATTGTGAATTTCTACATTATAAATTGCCGTCTTTCGTCCGAGGTAAACTTCTTTGGCCGTAGCAGTCAGTAAGTCTCCGGGGTATACCGCTTGGGTATGTGAAATAGAAGTTTCGATGGACACCGCATGTTGCCCTTGCGAATTAGAGGCAAAAGCAAAGGCGCTATCCGCAAAGGCAAAAGTGATTCCTCCATGCGTCACTCCAAAA